>NZ_JANCLM010000016.1:0-111822 GCF_024259445.1 Pseudomonas sp. DVZ6 | reverse complement strand
GCCGCAAAGCGGCCCCAACAACGTCGAACCAATCAGCGTTCTAAAAACGCCTACCTCAATGCCGCGGCTCCAGATCCCCCGAATACAGCTCATCCTCCGACTCTTCCGCCCCCGCGATCTTATGCTCCTCGGCCGCCCAGGCCCCCAGGTCGATCAACTTGCAGCGGTCCGAGCAGAACGGCCGGAACGGGCTCTTCTCCCCCCATTCCACGGGCGCCCCACAGGTCGGGCAATCAACGGTCATCGGCTGGCTCATGGCTGGCCTCCTCGCAAAGTCAGGTAAAAGTGGTGCAGGCGGTCGATCTTGTCGTGCAGCGATTGCAGGTCACGATCATTGACCACCACGTCATCGGCATGGCGCAGGCGCTCTTCCCGGGCCAGCTGGGCCTTGAGAATCGCCTGCACCTGCTCAGGATTGGTGTTGTCCCGTTGCAGAGTGCGCTGCACCTGCAACTCGGTCGGCGCATCGATCACCAATATGCGCTGGGTCTTGCTGAACTGCCCCGACTCGATCAACAGCGGCGACACATACACCGCATAGGGCGTCTCGGCCTTGGCCAGGTAGCTGAAGATCTCCTGGCCGATCAGCGGGTGCAGCAGTTGCTCCAGCCATTGCCGTTGCGCCGGGTCAGCAAAGATCTGCTGGCGCAGGGCGCCACGGTCGAGCTGGCCGTCCTCCAGCAACACGCCGGGGCCGAAGCGCTCGACGATACGGGCCAGGGCAGGGCGCCCCGGCTCGACAACCCAGCGCGCGGCCTGGTCGGCATCGACCAGGTGCACGCCCAGCTCGACGAAACGCTCGGCGGCGGCGCTCTTGCCGCTGCCGATGCCGCCGGTCAGGCCGAGAATCCAGGGGGTGAAAGGCGCTGTGCTCATCAGGTTCCAAGCAGTTGCAGGTAAGAAGCGACTATTTCATCACCCCAGAGCACGGCGATCCACCCCGCAATGGCCAGATAAGGCCCGAAAGGCAGCGCAGCGCCCATTTGCGTGCGCTTCAGACGCACCAGCGTCAGCCCGATCAGCGCCCCCACCAGCGAGGCCAGCATCAAGGTCAGCGGCAAAACCTGCCAACCGCCCCAGGCGCCGAGCATGGCCAGCAGCTTGAAGTCGCCAAAGCCCATGCCCTCCTTGCCGGTCACCAGCTTGAACACCCAGTACACCGCCCACAGGCTCAGGTAACCCGCCACCGCGCCCCACACCGCATCGGCCAGCGGCACCAGCAGCCCGAAGGCGTTGACCACCAGCCCCAGCCACAACAGCGGCAGCACCAGCACATCCGGCAGCAACTGGTGCTCGGCATCGATCAAGCTCAAGCCGATCAGCCCCCAGGTCAGCAGCATCACCGCCAGCGCTTCCATGCCCGGCCCGAAATGCCAGGCCACCAGCAGCGACAGCAGGGCGGTGGCCAGCTCCACCAGTGGATAACGCACACTGATCCGCGCCTTGCACCCCGAGCAACGCCCGCGCAAGGCCACATAACTCAACACCGGAATGTTTTCCCACGCCCGGATCGGGCGCTGGCAATGGGGGCAGCGCGACGCCGGCAAACACAGGTCGAAACGCTCGCGCTCGGCCTGCGGCAGCCCCAGCACCTCCTGCGCCTCCCGCTGCCACTGGCGCTCGAGCATCAGCGGCAGCCGGTACGCCAGCACATTGAGAAAACTGCCCACCAGCAACCCCAGCACTGCGGCCAGGGCATAAAAGAACGGCGGATGATCGATGACGACGGCCCAGGCATTCATGTTCAGATCAGGCTACCCAACTGGAAGATCGGCAAGTACATCGCCACGACAAGGCCCCCCACCAGCAGCCCGAGGATCAGCACGATGGCCGGCTCCAGCAGCGTGGTCAACTGCTCCAGCGCCTGGCTCACCTGCTCTTCGTAATGTAGCGCGGCCTTGTCCAGCATGGTGTCGAGGGTGCCGCTGGCCTCGCCGACCGCCACCAGCTGGCGCAGCAGCGGCGGGAACAGCCCGTCCGCCTCCATCGCCTGTTGCAGGCTGGCCCCATTGGCCACGCCCTGGCGCAACGCCAGGATCGCCCGCTCATGCAGGCAGTTGCCGCTGACCGGCGCCACCGTCGCCAGCGCATCCAGCAACGCCACCCCCGCTGTATAAGAGGTCGCCAAACTGCGCGCAAACCGCGCCAACGCCGCCTGCCCGAGCAAGGTGCCGACCACCGGCACCCGCACCCCCCAGCGCACTATCCACAGCCGTGCAGGCAGATACCGTCGATACACCTCCCGCCCGCCAACCCCCAACACAGTTATCAACAGCACCAGCCACCCCACGTGATTGCCCAGCCCTGTGGATAAATCGATCACCCACTGGGTGAACGCCGGCAGCGCCTTGTCGAAACTGGCGAACAGCCCCTGAAAGCGTGGCACCACCTCCAGCAACAACAACGCCGCCACCGCAAGCCCGGTCAGCAGCAAGAGCGCCGGATACAGCATCGCCTTGCGCACCTTCTGCCGCAGCGCCTGGCGCTTCTCCAGCATCCCCGCCATCTGCTCCAGTTGCCGGTCCAGCGTGCCCGACTGCTCGCCCACCCGCACCAGGTTGCAGTACAGCGCATCGAACCACGCCGGATGCCGCTGCAACGCCTCCGCCAGCCCAAGCCCCGCCGCCACATCCTGTTTCAACCGTGCCAGCAATGCCGCCATGCCGCTGTCCACGGTACTGCGCGCCATCACCTCGAACGCCTGCAACAACGGCACCCCCGCCGTGAGCAAGGTCGCCAGCTGCCGACTGAACCCCGCTGCATCCGCCTTGCCCGCCCGCTGCGGCCAACGCCACTGCAACCCACCCGCCAACCTCACCCGCGTGGCCCGGATGCCCTGGCGTTGCAGCCAGGCCTGCACGAACGCCGGGCTGCGCCCCGGTTGCTGGCCGTGTTGACGAGCGCCGGAGGCATCGATGCCCTCCCAGGCGTAGAGGCGGGTAGACGGTGGCATACGAAGGTCCTTTGCAGTGCGGCGACAAGCCCCGTAACAGCTTGCCGGGCCCGAGGCCGGGCGCGTTTCCATGACGCTCACTAGAGTAGTTCAGCGAAGATGACGCCCTGCCGTGCAGGGGTGACAAAAGGTGTCGGTTCAGGCCTACTGCGCGCCTGCCGGCCGGGGCGCAACCCAAGATGAAATGCGCCGACCGCGCCTCCATGTATTACGAAGGAAGACCGTTCATGAAAGGGCAACGAGGTATCACCCTGATCGAACTGATGATCGTCGTCGCGATCATCGGCATCCTGGCGACCATCGCCATCCCCATGTACACCAACCACCAGGCCCGCGCCAAAGCCGCCGCGGCGCTGCTGGAAATCTCCGCGCTGAAAACGCCGATGGACATCCGCCTGAAGGAAGGCAAGGACGTGCCCGACGTTGCCAGCCTCGGCGGCCAGCCCGCCACCGCCCATTGTGCGATCACCGCCAGCGGTACGGCGGCCGACGGCACCGCCAGCATCGCCTGCACCCTGGCCGACGCACCGGCCAATGTGCTGGGCAAGACCGTGACCCTGGCCCGCACCCAGGCAGGGTGGAGCTGCGTGACCACGGTGGAGGAAGACCTCGCGCCGAATGGCTGCAAGGCGCCGTGAAAGTGAGGTGAAACAGGGGTTTGCGTAACGGACACGGCAATGGTACGTTGCGCAACACGCCGGTGTAGCTCAGTCGGTAGAGCAGCGCACTCGTAACGCGAAGGTCGCAGGTTCGATTCCTGTCTCCGGCACCAGTTCAGGTTCCAGCGAAGGCTACCAAAATCTCTGGAACCCCCGTAAAACCCGCCTTCTGGCGGGTTCTTTCGTTATGGCGTTCCGTCGGATTCCGACAGCTGCCAGCCGATTTAGGGGTAACGTTTGGGATAAAGTCGATTCGATAAAGGGGTTTACCCTTATGGCTCGTACTACTGCTCCCCTGACCGACACCGCCTGCCGCTCGGCCAAGCCTACTGACCGCCCATACAAGCTTTTTGACGGTGACGGTCTTTACCTCCTCGTTTACCCCAATGGCCGCAAAGGCTGGCGCTTCCGGTATGTGAAACCGGATGGGCGCGAGGGACTGACCTCGTTTGGCAGCTATCCCGTCATTGGGCTCGCAGATGCTCGGCAGAAGCGCCTGGGGACTAAGCGGATGCTGGCTGAGGGCATTGATCCGATTGCGTCCAAGCAGCAGGCCAAGGCCGAGGCGGTTGTCAGAGGCCACACATTCGAGCGCGTTGCCTTGGACTGGCATAAGGAAATGTCCGTGAAGTGGGCGCCTGGCCATGCGAGGACCGTGCTCAGTCGTTTGAAGACTCACGTTTTCCCGCTGCTCGGCGCACGCGCCGTCGTTGATCTGGATACCTTCGACCTCATGCAGCCGCTTGAGGCGATCAAGAAACGCGGCACGATCGATGTGGCCTTAAGGGTACAAAACTACCTTCAGAGCATCATGCGTGAGGCGAAGCGGCTGCGGCTGATCACGGTGAACCCTGCGTATGACCTTGAGGGCTTCATCAGCGCGCCACGGGTTACGCATCGGCCCGCACTACCGCTGTCACGCCTGCCTGAGTTGATGGACCGTATCGAGAACTACAAGGGACGTACGCTCACTCGACTGACCGTCATGCTGTCCCTGCATGTGTTTGTCCGGTCCAGCGAATTGCGCTTCGCACGTTGGAGTGAGTTCGACCTGAAGCGCGGTATATGGGAGATACCTGATACGCGGCCCGCTTTGGATGGCGTCCCGTATTCGACCAGAGGCACGAAGATGGCGGGCGACATCCATCTGGTCCCTCTGTCACCGCAAGCGGTGGCGTTGCTCGAACAGATTCACGCGATCACGGGGTACTTCGATCTGGTGTTCACCAGTGACGCTCGCTCGTGGAAGCCTATGTCCGAGAACACGGTCAATAGCGCTTTGCGGAACATGGGCTACGACACCAAGACCGAAATCTGCGGGCATGGCTTTCGGTCCATGGCGTGCAGTGCCTTGGTCGAATCCGGGCTGTGGTCAGAGGCCGCTATCGAGCGGCAGATGAGCCACCGGGAGCGCAACAACGTTCGGGCGGCGTATATCCACAAGGCCGAGTTCCTGGAGGAACGGCGAATGATCATGAGTTGGTGGAGCCGTTACCTCGAAGCGAACCGGCAGGAGCATATCTCGCCGCATGAGTTCGCGAATCAGACCGGGGCAAACGTATCGAGCCTTAGAGCAAGGCGTGGCGCAGTCGAGTGAGCGCACGGCTTTGAAAGTTCGGTGATCCGCTTTTCATGCGGGTCCATCCAAACAGGGCTGCAAAGCCGCCCTGTTTGGATGGACCTCACCTAAAAAATCAAAAACACCAAATCGGCCACTGGAAACCACGGGATTCCATACACGGCCCATGCCATTTTCAACCACAAAATCCTGCAGGCGAGTCGCTTGACCCCCTCGGATTGCGGGCGTAGAAAAGACAGTGCAAAGGCTGTCGTTGACAGCACCCCAGGTGACCCGAGCCTTCAAGGTCACGCCGCTCCTGCGGTGGTTCTCCCCAAGGGCGATTAGCATTCGGCAGCTCGCCCGGTCACTACCCATGTGATGAATGCTCTTACACATATAGCGCTCGTGCGCCAGATACTCCGTACCTCGCTGCCCTGCAGCAACCTATCCGCTTGGCCGAAATATTGCGCCAACCTGTGCCCGTCTCTTTCTTCTGGAAAGAGACGGGCACTTCTACCACTGCTGCAGCCTTGATCGCACAAGGCTTTGCGGCATTCCCCCTCGTGACAATCGGCGTGACAAACGCCGATGTCACCAGCAACAGCCATGTAGATGATGGTGCCGCAGACCAAGGAATGGACTGCACCTGACTGACAGTCAGGCATGCCCCGGTCATCGCATTGCTGCTTGCACATGGCTCAGGATCTTCAGGCGCAGGTCTCGTCAGCCAGCGCTGCCTCCACCCGCCCACCGGTAACGGTGTTCAGGAGGCCAGATCATGAGATGCCCTTGCTCTTGTTCGTAAAGAGCCGCCAGTCCCGCGTTAGAGGACATCCCCACAGGTCGCAGGGGCCTTGATCCCTGATAACACTCAGCATTCTTGGCGGGATGACGTGGGGCGAGGGTCGGAGAACAGGCAGTGAGGTGATCGACATGGCATTGGTAGGTAGGCGCGACGGTCGAAATTTTGGCTACGGCAGGCAGTTGAGCTACGCCGGGCCGCAGGCGCTGAAAGACATGTTCGGCGGTGGCCACTACGGCACGGTCAAGGCGCACAGCGATCGGTGGCAGGCATTCGTGAAGTGGTGTCGTTCTGAGGAAGGGCCCGGTATCAATGATGCGCGGCGGATTGATCGGAAAGTGTTGGCCGACTATGCGGCGTATCTGTGCGGCGTGGTTGGGCGAGGTGACCTTGCCGTCAGCACCGCACAAAACCGCCTATCTAGCGTGAACAGGACCATGGCGGCGCTTCGCGGTGATCAGCACGTGAAATTGCCAAGCCCGAGCAAGGCGTTGGGTATGCGGCGTACCGGGGTTCGACAGTCGGTGCCGCAGGGCCAAGACCGCGAACAGGTTAAGCAGATCGTCGATGCGCTTTGCCGCCATCATCAACAACGGTCAGCCGCGATTGTTCTGTTGGCGCGAGCCACCGGCATGCGCTTGCGTGAGGCTATCTTGGCTGACCTGCCACGGCTAAGCCGTGAGGCTAACGACCTTGGAAGAATTAACATTCAGGATGGCACCAAAGGCGGCCGCGCCGGCGCCTCGGCGCCACGTTGGATTGCGGTGGACGACCATGTTCTAGATGCACTTGAGTTTGCACGGCAGATGTCGCCAGCGGGTAGCCGCAATCTGATTGCGTCACACGAAAGCTACCTAAGTCTGCAGCAAGAAATCATCTGCCCTGCGCGGGCAATCCTGCAAGCACACAACCTCAAAGGCTTCCATGAGCTACGAGCGGCGTACGCATGTGAACGCTATGAGCAAATCAGCCAGCATCCCACGCCTATCAACGGCGGCCAATGTTACCAGGTCGATAGAAGCCTTGATCGTGAGGTCCGGAGGCAAATCAGCTATGAGCTGGGACACGGGCGGATCGACGTGGTCGCTGCCTACATTGGAGGGCGCGTATGAGCAAGTCATTCGACATGGAGCTGTTCTTGTCTGCGATGCTGACGGGGTCCTTCGCAACCCAGCAGCGTCATTTACGTCAAGCAAAGCTCATCCAAGCTGAGATATCTAAACGCTGGCAGCTGGAGACACCTTGGGCTTGGCAGAGAAAACATGTGATTTGGTTTCTTGAGCACCGACTAGCTGGGCGATGCGCGGCGACTCAGTACTATTACCTGCTGACCGTGCGGCTGCTAGCTCGTCGTCTAGAAAAGCCGTGGATCTTCAAATGGCAAGCTAAGAATTGATGGATTACGACCCACCGCTTTTGACCCACAGCTGTTTTTCGCGAGCGGTAGCTTCGGAGCCAGCTTGATTCGAGAAGTGCACACCTTAACCGTCGAGTAAAGCCCCCTCGAAATGGCGGCACGGACCGAAGCTCCAGGTAAATAGCTTGTCCAAGGACAAGCTTGAGGGATAGCATCGTGCCATCGTTTACAGAGATGCTCCGAGTGACCGGTCAGCCCCGCAATTTTTCCTCCTCGCCATCGCTGCGTTATCGCAATAGGCGTGAACCGGCAACGCGCTTTCTTTAGGTTATAAGGATAAGTAACGCGTATTGCAATGGATTTCCAGAGAACTAGCGCCTAACAACTCGCTGCTGGTGCAGTCTCCCTGGATTAATGCTTTATTTTTAGTAAGGTTGAAAATGAAAAACACAGTCTTTTTTGGAAATGGAATAAATAGGCTTTCAACCAATGCAGTAAGCTGGGATGACCTGCTAGATGAAATTAAAGGTGAAAATAGCTTCTCTAATGGATCATTGCCAAATACGATGGTGTATGAAAGAATATTCATGGCGGAACACAAAGCAAGCGAAAGCGAAAAAGTTGATGAGCTGATCATTAAAAATAAAATTGCTAGCGCCCTTGCGGGGCAAGAGTCAAATGATGTTTTTAAGTTGCTTGGGGATATGGACTTTGAGCACTATCTTACGACAAATTATGACTATGCGCTAGAGAAGGCCCTGGGCGTTGATTCGGAAAAGTTGAGCTCTGAAGAAATATATAGCCTTAGAAGAAAGCGCAAGTATGAAACTGGTGGTGGCACCAAATATTTGTGGAATATTCATGGTGAAATCGATAGTCCGAAATCAATAATGCTTGGGCTGGATCACTATTGCGGCTCAGTTAGCAAAATAGATGCATATGTAAAAGGCAACTATAAATACTCTGTAGATGGAGAAATAATTTCCATTAAACCCATGAAGTTCAAGCTGGAGAAAGATAGCTTTTGCTACACTTCTTGGGTTGATCTATTTTTCTCTACAAATGTCCATATAGTCGGTTTTTCCCTAGATTACAGCGAGACGGATCTCTGGTGGGTCTTGAATAAGCGTGCCCGGTTCGTGACTGAAAATTTAGTCAAAAACAACATTTTCTTTTACGTGAATGATATCGATGAGCAAAAAAAAGATTTGCTGGAGTCCTTTGATGTCAAGGTTGTAGTGACAAAAGTCATTGATAAAGACTACGAAGGCATGTATCGCAGTGCGATTTCCAAAATGCTCCTCCCACAAATTTCGATAAGAGCGGCATAAATATAATAAGCGGGCGATATTCGCTTCGGGATAAAGCATCGCCAGAAGCGCTGGGCGCGACATATCCCCTTGAGTCGGCTCCCAGTCTTGAGAGTTTTTAAGTGCCTGCATTTGGCCGAAGACTGAGCAGCGTGTCCATGAAGACGAACAGAGTGCTGAGATTCGTCGTCTACTTGCTGAGCTAAAACGAATGGCGGAGGAGCGGGACATCAAAAAGGCCGCCGAGTACTGTGCCAAGGAGTGTTTCCGAAGTGTGCCTTTATTAAGTGGCTTGCGGGTAACTACGCCTTTCAAAGGCATTGCCTGATGCTAAAGGTTAATCCCTGCGGCCACTAATTCGAGGTAATTAAAATATGTGTGAATGTATTGGCAAAAAACTCAAACAAATAAGGCTATAATTTGAACGATAAAGGCAAGTATTCAGCTGATAAAGATGATGTGATGTTCTCTCGCGAGGCAGTTATTGAATGCCCCCACATGATGGTTCTTCTAGGGTATTTGAGCCAGAGCCACGACACCCCTAAATATGGGTGGAAAAAAAATGGACTTCGTTACCACTACACTGATGCTGCGGGGTTGTTGGGTATTATTCAAAATGGCCGATTGTGGGCAACTGATCTACGTTTCCTGAATGATCCCTCAGAGGGGACCTACTTGCCCGAAAGGCTACTGGAACTAATGGCCCTCAAACCAGGTGGTATTAATGATATTGAGCAGAAAATTATCGAAGGTGTAAAAAATGCTCTCCTGTCCCCACGCTCAAATTATCCTGCCTTCTGCGTTAGCCTTTCGGCGGATGGTGATCTGCTTAGCCAATGGAGGGGGTATGGAGACTTCGGTAAAGGCTACGCGATTGGGCTAAATCTTGGTTTCGATTCAGTACATCCACAAGTAGCTAATTTTTATGATGTAGTTTATGGGGATGATCAATTTATGGATCTCGCTGTTGATCTTCTTGACCTTTTTGCGTCGGCCACTCCCAAATGGAGCGATATGATGTATGGGGAGTGGGCAGCCACATTAAGCGTTATTGCTAAATCTTTCAAGCATCAAGGCTATAGTGAAGAGCAAGAAAGCCGTCTAATATGCAGTCGCAGCGGCGACGGTGTTGACCTCTTTACGAATGAACTCCCACTAAAGTTTAGAGCAAAGGGGAGTGATCTGATACCTTATATTCCAATGTCATTAGGTTTGCTTGCAGACGGGGATGAACCTAGATTGCCTATACAACGCATTGTTGTAGGTCCCGGTGTCAACTTCGAACGCAATTATTCGTCTATTGCAGACTTGCTAAAAGCGAACTCCTATGAGAATGTAATAGTTGAGCGTTCAGCCATTCCATTCCGACCTTGAATGTCTACGCGTTCGGACCCACCCTTATCATATCTATCCCACGACAGAGAGGGCTAGGCTAATTGCAGTCTGTCGCGAAAGCAGACCAATGGACTGCCCGCTACCAACCCATTGCAGACATTCATAGCCGTAAATCTAAATAGCCCGCTTAGAGACACCTATATCCTTTGACAGCTACGGTAACCGCTGAGATGGATTAGCTCAGAGAATGCATGATGGCGCCGAGAAATTGGAGGGGCGACAGCCCATTGGGGGAATCTGATGGGGAAGGCGCGTTCAAAGTGTCAATGAATAGAACGACGTTCTTCGCCCCTGGCGACGCTACGCTGCTGTAGAGCACTCCATCGATGCTGCCGTTTGTAAAGGGATAATCTCTCAAGAACTCGGTCACAATCTGCGAAGGAACGTATTCGACGTGAGCCAACTGATCTCTGCCCACTGGCTGCATGATCTCGTTGGCGAAATGATTGAGGAAGCTGAGCTGCATCGCCGAGTCACGCCTAGTGTCAGCGAAGTAGCCGGGCTCAGGGGGAAGCTGAGTGAGATCAAGCACACGCAGAGGCAGTGTTGTGGTGAATCGTCCTAGGGCCGCCTTCGTCGCTTTTACTTCTTTGACAGCGGTGCTCCGTTTGAACGCTGCATAGAACATCGGAACGCCTGCTGGATTCATGCGATTGTTCTGGCAAACGTAGTTAGGCGGAGGTCCGAAAGCGTCGGCAGAATGCTTTGGATGTTCAAGGTCATCCCGGGCTCGGTAGAGCTTGGTGCCAGGGTTGATAATCTTGATCAATTTTTGCTTTTCAGAAAAAGTGGCAATGGTATGCAGAATTGCCAATGGTGAATGCGAGTCGCGGTCCTCGGGGTCGTGGCCTTGGTCTTGGAAGAAAAATCTTCGCTTGTGTTTAACGACTTCGCAGAACCGAGCCCAACTCGAAATCATGGCGACATCTTCATCTAGCGAGAGCCAGTCGTAATCACACCAGATCTCATCGCCAATTCCTCCTACGATCGCGTAACAAAGGCTGCTGTTTCGATCCAGAGGAAGATCAAGACACATTTCGTCAAACACGATGTCGTAGGTGTCCCAGGTTCGCCCTTGGTAACCGCCCTCTGCGCTTTCATATGGCAACTGGTCTACGGCCCGGCCCCAATATTGGCAGATGCAGAATTCGATGTACTCGCAAAGTTCTGAGAGCTCGACCGTTGGCGCATAGAATGTTCTGCAGTAGTCGCAGCCGCGCGGGCCGCCCTTTGCGCGAATCCAGCTCTTCAAGTCATTATCCCCGATACAGCGGGTACACACTCTGTTCATGCAACTGCTTCCGGTAGTGGTGATGGGGTAGTTTACCTTTGTGGCGGCATCCGAACGAGCCCAGTTTCTTCCTACAAGGATTTTCCTTTATTCCTCTCTCTGAAACATTAAGTTGTGCAGCGCACAGCGATACGCGGGCGGCAACGCTAGCACTTTACTGACTCTTAACGGCAACGGCGGCACCAGTAAGCAGTCGGAACAAGGAGGCGAGCCCGGCGCTAACTCCTAGCTCTGAATAGGCGCGCCTTCCTAGGCAGGATCGGCACCAAAGGTGGCCGCGCCGGCGCCACGTTGGATTGCGGTGGACGATCATTTCGAGGTGCGCTTGGATTTGCACGGCAGGTGTCGCCTGCAGTTAGCCGCAACCTGATTGCGCCGCACCAAAGCTATCTGAATGTTCTTTAAGAAATCATTTGCCCTGCGCGCGCCATCATGCATGCACACAACCTCAGAGGCTTCCACGAGCTCCGTGCGACGTACGCATGTGAGCGCTATGAGCAAATCACCCAGCACCGGGCGCCCATCAACGGCGGCCAATGTTGTCAGGTAGATAAGAACCTTGATCGTGAAGTTCAGAGGCAGATCAGCTGTGAGCTAGCGCACGGTCGGGTCGATGTGATCGCTGCCTACGTAGGAGGTCGCAGATGAGTAAGGTATTTGAAATGGAGCTACGGTACTGACTGGTTCGTTCGCAACCTGGCAACGCCATTTACGGCAACCAAAGCTCATCCAAGCTGAGATATCTGAACGGTGGCAGTTGGAAACACCTTGGGCTTGGCAGAGAAAGCATATGACTTGGTTTCTTTGAACACCGATTAGGTGGGCGAAGCGCGGTGATCCGTTACTACTACCTACTGACAGTGCGGCTGCTAACTAGTCGTTTAGAAAAAACCGTGGGTTTTCAGGTGCTAAGCGCAGATCTGATTGAATGTCACGACCGAGCGCTTTCGACTCCAGGGGCAGTCACGCAGGGTTAGCAGTCCTCTTTTGAAGCTTGAGGGTATCTACAGAAGCAGGGGGACTGATTTGTGCGGCTTGGCTTGCAGAGCGGGTTTCTTGCAGCCTCTTCGGATCTATCCCGTCTGACTAAAATCCAGCATCGCCATTCTGTGAGTCATTGGCATAGGCGAGATGCGGTTCCACTCGCGATGTTGAGCGAGCCGGCATAACTAAAATTGTGGTACGGTCCTACGCTGCTACATAAATGGTGCGTGGAGCGCTCACCCCAGCAGGGGGGAGCGAAATCACGCAAATGGGTGTTTATGGATGACGGGATTGCCACCGCGTGAAAATTCTCTCGTATAACCCGGGCCACGATGGCGCTATCGCACTACTTCAAGATGGACGTTTAATAATGTCTATCGAAGCGGAAAAAAATTCAAACTATCGATATTCATCACTTGCTATCCCGGATGTTCTGGATGCAATCGGTGAGCTAGAGGATATCCCAGATGTCATTTGTGCTGGAGGATGGTGGCCTCGTGATCATAATGAATATCTATTTGGATCGAAAACGAATGTTGGATATCGTGGTGTTTCCGATACCGATTTCATCATGAGCCAAAGACGTTTCCTAAAACGAGATGTGAAGTATTTTTCATCTTCGCATGAACGCGCACACTTACTTTGTGCCTTTGGTATGTCGGCTTTCCCAAAAGGAACCCCGTGCTATGCATTAGTGTGGGAGGGCGGCCTCGGTGCTTTTTACGAGATCGATTCACAACTGAACATCACACTGGTTGCCGACGTTCTAGATCAGCCGGGAAATCGCTACGGTCTGCTCTATGGATTGGCAGATCCGACCTTTCCAAAATCTGGAGCGTATCCCCGGCACTCAGATGCAGGGAAACTCATGGCGCTGGCCTCATATTCGAATCGGAGCACGCCTTCCTCTGAAGAGAAGAAGTTGATTCATTTTCTACTAGATGGCCCGTGCCAAGCTCTCAGTTCCTATGAGGGCATTGAGAGCGCGCCTCACTTCAATGTGGGGCTGGAAGACCATGAGTTTAGAAATTTTGCGGGGATTTATAGCGATGCGTTATTCGATATCTTCTATCGTTTTGCAAAAAATCACTTGAAGAAGAAGCTTCCACTGATCATTTCCGGTGGATGCGGGTTGAATTGCGACTGGAACACGAAATGGATGGAGACTGGTCTTTTTTCGGAGATATTCGTGCCTCCGGTCGCCAACGATTCCGGCGCCGCGATAGGCACGGCCGTCGATGCGCAGTTCCGGTTTACTGGCAATCCGAAGATCGAATGGGATGTCTATGCTGGATTGGCGTTTGGTGCTCTAGGCGCATTCAATGCTGAGAGATATGACATCCGAGATGTCGATTCCGCTGCAATTGCCGATATGCTGGCGAGCGACCTCATTCTCGGATGGGTAAATGGTCGATACGAAATCGGCCCACGCGCACTTGGCAACAGGTCTATCTTGGCTGCCCCGTTCCGAGATAGCACTCGAATCCGACTGAACGAGATCAAGCAACGCGAACAGTTCCGTCCGATTGCTCCTGTATGCCTCCAGGATGATGCAGAGAGATGGTTCGGATGCGCACACGAGAGTCCACACATGCTTTTCACTCATCGTGCAACGACGAACGCCCTAGCAGCGGTCACGCATGTGAATGGGACGGCCCGTATCCAGACCGTCACCTCTAAAACCAACAAAAGACTTCATGATCTGCTTGTCGCGTTTAAAAATCGCACTGGGTATGGAGTGTTGTGTAACACGTCCCTAAACTTCAACGGGAAAGGCTTCATCAACAACATTACTGATCTCGCTTCCTACAGCGTGGAACATGGATTGGACGGGTTCGTGGTTGAAGGGCGGGCGTATCTGCTAAAGAATTCCCAGCGATATCAAACATACAAGGCGGTCGCGGACTCTTCAGCTTTGGCGACCCGCTAACCGGGCAAAGCCTAGCGCTAGTTGCGCCACGCGTCACTGCGGAAGGGGCATCAATCGGATGCCCCAATCCGATGTATGACCCTTACTGAGTAAGCGAACAATATGGATTCATCCCCACTGGGATTCGAGGAGGACGATCGTCTGCGATCCACCTTTATCCGAAACCTCACGCTGCATCAGCTGGACCGCTCGGCAGCTTCGAGTGTTGTCGGATCGAGCCTGGCTTCGAGTATTCCGAAGACACTCGTACAATACTGGCACGATCCGCATGATGTGCCGGACGACGTTCAAGACTGTATAAACAGTTGGAAGAGGCTTAGTGCGGAGGGCTTTGCGTTCCGGATGTTTAACGACGTATCCGCTGCCGAGTACATTACTGAGTGGTATGGAGTTTCGGAGCAAGAGGCATTCGCGCGATGCCGGCATCCGGCAATGCGCTGTGACTATCTGCGGATGTGCGTCTTAGTTGCAGAAGGTGGACTGTATGTCGACGCAGATGATGTACTGCTTGGAGACAACTGGAAATACCTTTTCCATGACAGCGCACTTAAGGTACAGCCGCTTTGCTACGACATTCCATCTTGCAGCATGGTGCCAGCGTCAGAGATCTGGCGAAGTGATCTACCGACAGATGAGCGCATATTTTATGTCAACAACGATCCAATAGCTGCGCCAGCCAATCACCCCGTTCTCAAGCGAGCACTGTCTCGCTCGACCGAGAAGCTTTTAAGCAAGGGTCGCTTTCTAGAGATACAAGAGACGACGGGTCCAGGAAATCTCACCGCATCGTTAGCTGCGCACGCACATGATCTGCTGATTAGGGGGGCTCCCCCCGATTTTGAGTTGTTAAATAACTGGGAGGCCATTGCGGAAACACGTTGGGACCTTTCTTACCGCAACGACGCCCGTAACTGGCGCAACATGGACTCTTAATGAGGCTATCTGGAGAAGGAAGTTTCGATGAATCTTAGGGACGCCTCTGGCATATTGCGTGGGATAGCATTTCGTTTGCAACGTGCCATAGCGAGCATTTTCCCGGGTGGGAAAATCTCGGCCTTTGGTACGGGCGAAGGACTGATCAACTCGATTCTAATCGTCAACCTTGACCGGCAACCGCGTAGATGGCGGCGCGTGGTCCGAGAACTCCGGCGGTTCCGAACGGCCGACGATGTTTCCCTTGCCTCTATAGCTCGACGATTCGCGGCAGTGGATGCTCGCGACGGCCGCGCCGTCGCCGCAACAGCCGATGTCGACTCGACATACCGCATTGGTGACCAACTTTACGTCCAGCCGGATGCAAGGCTTGAGGAGTGCTTTCACATCAACGAGCCGGTAAAAATGACGCGGCAGGAGATAGCTGTAGCGAGGTCGCACGTGGAGGTTTGGAAGACCATCGCATGCGGGGCAGACAAATATGTGCTGGTCCTCGAGGACGACGTTTGGTTCAAGACAGGCGCAGCGGCCGCAATCTCCTGTGGTTGGCGTGCCGCCATTCAGCGTTGTTTTGCTGAAGGAGGTCCGCGTTTGTTGTACCTGTCTTATGAAGATGCCGGGGGAACAGCAGAACGTGTTGACCTCTGCGATGCTCTTTTCCGACCGGTGAGGGGACTTTGGTTTCTCTCCGGCTACATCTTGTCTCGTGAAGGTGCGGCGGCTCTGCTACGGGCAATGCCCGTGATTGGCCCAGTGGACATGTGGTTAAACTATCGCTTTGGTGAGCTCGGAGCACTTGCCCTCTCCTCGCCGGTTATATTACAGCGACAGGACAGCGGCTCGGACAACTCCTATTCCGTGCTTCCTTACCTAGCGCGAGCGGGGATTATTGATGCAGGCTCGGGCCCTATGGCACCCGAGCGGGCGGGGGCTGTGTCGGTATTGGCCTGGACTACCCGCGGCGAGCATGAAGCGCTCGCAATGGCTCTGTCGATGTTGGGGTTGCGAGTGCGGGTGTTCGATGGTGATGAAGAAGCTATTCGCCCGCGGGACTTGTGGGAGCTTTTCGAGATGTTCGACGCCCTCGTTGACGCTCCACTAACGCCGGAGGCGATGGAAGCTGCAACCGCAAGAACTGACGTTAGGTTTCTCATGGAAGCGAAAACAGTGTTTCGGTCCGAGACACGGCAGGGGGCTCTACCGCCCTCGCGCACCGCGATTCTGTCGTGTGACGAGTCAGACAGTGGATTGTGGGAGCCGCTGTGCAGTCTTCTCAGCCTCACCGAGCCCGTCCAGTCGTTCCCTGTTGGAACGCCACGGTGCCTGAGGATGTTTCGAGACGGTAGAGCGGATGGCGCGCACGGGATTGCTCCGTCGCATCCCCAGCAAATTTCTTTGCTAGATGAGTCACCTTGGGTCCTCCCGGCAAAATATGGGTGGCAGCCCAGAGTACCCTCGAATCGCCCCATACATCCTGTAGGGGAACTGCTCGTTTTCTCCGAAATGACTACACCGACCTCGTCTTTTCCCGCGCTCGTGGAGACTTTCCCGGGGAATTTGGTCTCGTTTTCCCACGATGCTCTCGTTCATGATAAAGACGGTGCCCATCTCATCATTAGCAAGGTTGCCACTGGAACCAGGCAGTACCGTTCGGGAGCCTTCGCGTCAAAACAATTGTTCGGCTATGGTCGCTTTGAGGCTCAGATAAAGGCCGCCAGCGGCTCCGGCCTTATTACTGGCTTTTTTCTTCACCGAGATGCACCAAGGCAAGAGATTGATGTAGAACTGGCAGGCGATGATCCTCGAAGCATGCTGGTAAACGTCTACTTCAACCCAGGTGACGATGGTGCAGCAATAAACTTCGGCTATAGGGGTTCGCCTTGTCGTATCGACCTCGGCTTCGATGCTACTTCGGACTTCCATGTTTACACGATTGACTGGCGGCCGGACCGTATCACGTGGTTAGTGGACGGCCACGTCGTGCATGAGCGTGTAGGGTGGGACCCTACTCCAATTCCACATCTTCCAATGCGACTACACGCAAACCTCTGGGCTCCTCGGTCCGAAGAACTCGCCGGACGGCTCGATCCGCATGCCCTGCCAGCGACAGCGATCTTCAAAAAGGTTTCGGTGTGGGCGTGACTCCAATCGTGGTTACACAGCGGTATGCGCAAAGTGAGGTAAAAACCCGCTCGCTGGAGCGGCCTTCAGCTTGATTAATATCTCGACATTCCCGTGGGTCGCTTGAGGCGGGCTTTGGCTCACGGGGAGCAGAATGCATCAGCACCTTCCATCATCCTGTTAGGGTTTTTCTCACGGCGTTTCGCAGCCTAGAAACAGGCTGAGGATAATTTTAGAGATAAAGAATTGTACCCTGAAGAATAATACCCATTGAATTCAGCCGCTTTCGTGTTGATACGATTCCTGTCTCCGGCACCAAATTGTCGATAGTGTTCAGTTACTCTATCGGGCTGATGAACCGCCTTCGGGCGGTTTTTTGCTTTTTAGATCGGGCAAGGCGTTTCGCCTACGAGTGGCTGGTCGCTACGCTTGGGGGTATCCATGAATCTGTTCAAGTCGCGTTCTGAGAAGGTCAAAAGCCCCTTCGCTGAGTTCATTCGCAATGCGAAAGCTGACGAGAAGAAGCGCGTTTACACAGCCGTCCTGGTTGAGGCTACTAAGCGACAGAACGAGATCATGGTTGCAGCCCAAGAAAAGAGCGTATGATCAAAAATGCGTTACACGAAGCCCGGCTAAAAGTCGGGCTTCTCTTTGGAAAGGAGCGAAGGGTAGTCCATGTGGTGGCTGTGATGCTGATTGTGCAATGAAGTTATGGCTGAAACCTTTCAGTTTTATGCTTCTACCCCTGCACCGTCAGAAAATAGATCTGTCACCATTTTCAATACGTCTGGTGTGGTGTCACTTACGCCAAGTGATTTTTGAGCAAGAACCAACACATATTGAGCGCAAATGACCGCCCGAGCCGTGCCATCTGATCTTCGGGAATCCCGACTGGCCGATGAGCGCCTGGGCTTAAAAATCCGAATACACCAGCAAGTCCCTTCTCCTCCTCAACTGTGATCTCACCACTTGTGCGTAAAAATTGGATAACCATCCCCCATTTTGAAGGATCGTAGGGAGGTGGGTTCGTCATCCGTGAAGCTACATGAGCGGCGATATCGACTGCCAGTGTTTCAAGTGCCACTCGCGCATTCACGAGAGAAGCGTTGAAATCAGGCGGCGTCGCACGAAATGCAGAGGCTGAATCATTAATCCGCGCAATAATGTCGTTTTTGCGAGGAGCCCCTGAGTTTTGAAGCTCCAAGATCAGATCGTCTTCTATCGGTGGTGCGCTGGTGATGGACGGGTCTCCTTTAATGAGCGTCTTGTTGGTTACGATGTAACCATCCAGCAACAGGCATTGCGTAAGGTCATGCATACGCTCGTCAAAGCGATATTTTGGGTTGACCCTTGCACGCAGATCGCCTGGGGTTGCTATGACCTCGGCAAGTACTTGCATGATGCACCGCTCGTCGAGCGAACGCAGAATGTTTAGTAAAGCTGACAGCAAATGGTCATGTGGCAGTGAAAGATGCTGAACCCCATACTTGCTTAAGAGAACAGCTGAAACGGTTGGGGGTTGCAGTTCTAAAAACTGTGCAAACGAATGACGTGCTCGAAGTCCAATCATGTTGCTGCTTCCTTTTTCTTTCGTGTCGTAGCTGCATTGGTAAAGCGCTCAATGACTGTACCCGGCCAGCCTGACTGGGCAATGAGCGATTTCCTCCTTATTCATTGTGGCTCAGCGTCTCACGGGTTTCTGGAAACGCAAGGCCATTATCGGGCCGGCCGGCTCGTACCACCAGTCTATTCTCAGACCACGTGCAACCATACTGTCTTTTTCACTGAGCAGCTTAGCGGGTAGTCTTGCCGGTGCTGACGTCCAGATAGACCTTGTTGCTATTGGTCATGCCGCCACAGTAAGTGAAGTAGACATTGGGCCCTTGACTGATGGACTTCATCCATCCACCCATCTCCAGGAAGTCACCCGCTGTGCAGGTGCGGGCATCGATCAACTTCCGGGCCGCGGTGGCGAACTGTGCCTGGTGCAGGCGGAAATCGTCTGATTCTTTGACCAGTTCCGCGTCCCCGCTGACGCCTTCTGACGGATCTGCTGGGCGTTCGGAACTGAGCTGCTTGGATAAAACCCACTCCGCGAAGTCCCCATCTACGATGCCGTTGGCCTGGGTGCAAGCTTTGTTTCCACGTTTAACATATTGGCTATTGCCGAATGAATTGCAGGATGCCGAGTAGGGCTTGCTGATGCGGCTCCATATCCCATTGACCTCGAACACGGTGACGCCCTCTCTGAACATCAGCTGGCCGACAGATCCACACTCTTCCGAGGGGCAGGTTCTTCGTTCCAAGCGATCTGAGGTAACCCAGAGTTTGGACTCAGCCAGGGCAGAGGCCGCGCCGGCGGCCAGAGCAGCCCCTACAACCAGTGCCTGCATTGGAGTTCGAATACTTCCTTTTGCTTGTCTCACCACATCTTTCCTTGTTTTTCCTTAGTTGATGATGTTCCAGATGATCCGTGCATTCCTACCAGTTAATAGACTAAAGCCAAGTAGCAAGCAAAGGAAGAAAGCCTTCACGCTTTCTCATTTTCTGGCGGCTGTTATCAGTGGTTTTGCTGGAGGGCCCGTCCTTGACGCCCCTGATCAAGACAGCGGATGATAGATTCATATCAATTGAAAAATCATAAGTGGCGTGCCTAGCCGATCTCGCACCAACTTTTACCCCCCCCACTGGCTATCCAGCTGGAAGCGGTCTTGAATCGCAAGGTCTCGAAAGAGAACACTCTTCATGCTCGTTTCCGTGACTACTGCGTGTCTTTCAAAAAGATGTAGATAGCGGCCTGAACGACGATATTTTCAGTGTTTTCAACACCGTCAAACTCGTCTTTAGTGAACATCAGTGGGTAGGGGGTATGAGCATTTCCACGTGTTGTGTAGAGCCCCTCGTAGCGCCACGATCCTGCGTACTCTTCCGGCGTACTTACGTGCAAAAAATTAGCGCCGCGCAGAAAGTCTGCAATACCAACTATCTGATTGGTGAAAATTGCAAGCCCTTTTCCTTCATTGCGAATTATCAGCTTTCCATTCGCATTCAAGAGGCCCTCGACTGTGGATAAGTTGAAATTTTTGGTTTTCAGAGCAACCCAGTTGTCTTGTGTCATGATTTCAAGTTCCGTTAACTGATGATGTCCCTTATGATCCGGGCGAGGCCAAGACCCGAATAGCCTTCGCTATAGCCGTGCTCAACATCTATTTTATGCTGATCCAGCGCTTTTCGTATCCGCAGCTTCACGCCTTTTGAGCCACTAGGCGACCCTACAAGGGCGCCTTTTCTTTTGCCCAATCGATCATGATTTCACCGACTTTGGTTCCTCGTGGGGTGGGCTGGGGCGTCCAGGTCACTACCGAGTCATGGTATCCGAGTACGCGATCTCCCTCGCGTGGTTCTAGCGTTAGCATCCCGTCTAGCGTTCGCAGCAGTGTGATGCGCTTTTTAGCCGCTAGAGGATGATTGGCGTCGTGGTAGATCTCGGTGCCCCTTGCAATGAGTGAGGCGATGAAAGCCGCCAGCTGATCCGGGCTTTTGATCCCCTTTGCGTAGAAACGCTTTCTTGCCATGCCCGATGTGCAGGAGTTTCATGGCCACTTGTTCGACCGCCCTTGCCCTGGTGGTGCTGGCCGACCTTGACGTAAACCCTGGCCTCAGCGAGGTTGAGGCTCATGGCTGAAATTGGAGGGATCACGCCAAAGACGAGGCCGCCTGTGGGGGGCTCCACGAGGCCGGCTGGCTTCATCCTAAAATGGGGATGGAGTGGTGACTGCGGCGGCTCCGTTGCTTGCCGCTATGGTTAAGGAAAATTGGAGATAGGGCTCCTCAGAGAACATTTACCGAGTGTTTCCCTGTGGTGCTTCCTCGCCCATGTGCATCTGATTAGCCCGTGCGATTCGATTGCCTATGAATTGCAGAGGGAGAAAATAAATCCGTCCCCATTTTGTTTCATTTTGTTCAAGTTTAGATCACTAAAGCAGTCCGGAAAATTGCCGAACACATCATTTTCGTCCAGTGCGGTGATGTGCTCGGTTCCTAGCATTCCTTTAGAGTATCCTGCCTATTCCTCCTCGCTCGCTCGGACGAATAGAAGTGGCTTGTTGAAGGCTCAGGTCGTTGGTATGTCTACTCTGATGTTGTTTGAAAGTGATTGTGATTGGTTATAAATAACTCTGCGTATTTCCCTCTACGGTCAGACGAAGCAGCGATTACGCTGGTGCGGTCTAGGGATAGCAAATCAAAAGAGTTATAAAGTTCCATGACTGCCGGATGATAGGCGTTTGTAGAGACAATGTGGCTGCCTCGTTCGGATGCCCGGAGCAAGGCAGCACTCAAACGTTCCTGATCCTGCCAGCTAAAAATCTTTTCATTATATTTAACGAATCCATTCATGTTGTGCTTAACGGTATAGGGAGGATCTGCAAAAATAAGATCGCCAGCGCCGGCTTGATCTATGGTTTCTTCAAAATCGCAGTATTTTATATTGGCGGTGTTAAGTAGTTTTGACACCGATGAAAAGTCATCGGTGTCAAGAATAACGTTTTTCTTTGTTCCAATTGGAACATTAAAGTCTCCGTTAAGATTTACTCGGTAAAGTCCGTTCCAGCAAGTTCTGTTAAGGTATATGAATTTCGCAGCCCGAGTATGCGGTAATCTTGGTTTTGAAGCTCGAACTTTGTAGTAATATTCTTTGCAGTGGCTTCGGTGATGCATTTTTAATGTGCTGTAAACGAGCGCCCAGTCGTCTCGAATTGCGGTATAAGCCTCAATGAGATCTGGATTTAAATCAGAAAGAAAAGCCTGCTTTGGCGAAAGTGAGAAAAATACCGCACCACTTCCAAGAAATGGCTCAAAATATCGATTAAATTTCTCTGGAAAACACCCTAAGTGTTTTTCAACAAGCCACCTTTTTCCACCGGCCCATTTAAGGAACGGTTGAACAATTTCTTGAGTCACGCGATTCCCCATAAAGCTACCTTTTCCATCCGTGACAGACTTTCCAGGTCCGTAGGAATTTTCGAGTTGAAGAAGAACCAGCTGTCTGAGTTGGCGGGGTTTTTAACTAGGCAGTCACTGAACTCTTCAAGAGAGACGGCAGTGTCTGCCCAGAGATCCTTGACCTCTTCAGTGGTGGTGACGGATAAAGTGCTATCCCAAAGCCCAGACGCCTCGCTCGTGCGTACCCACCAAAATGCTAAATCATCTGCGGTAAGGCTGGCTTTTCTTAACAATGATCTCACTGAAGCTGTTGCTAGACGCAGTAGCAGATAAGCGCGCGACATAACTTCCTGGTACTGAAGAGGGTCATGTGTCGCTGAATTAGATTGAGCAAGTTGCATTACTAATAAATCATCTGGGAAAATATCACGCATGAAAAATTCAATGATTTCATCGTTGCCAGCCCCCATGGCGATACAGGTTTCCATCATTTTTTCCTGCAGGGCAGCTTTCGCCTGATCTGGCGTGTGTGTTGGATCTTTGAATTTTGCTTCAAATATTCCCTCCAATGTTGATCGAACGAGGTACTTATCAAGTAGCTCGAATGACGAACCACCGGGTTCAGAGCTGAGCCATAGTTCACGAAGCCAGGGCTCTATGCTTTGGGGGCTGTGACGTGCCTTGGCATGGTTAAAGTCGACACCGTATGAGACCTCATTTCGCGTGGTACGGTCTGCAGAGAATGAACTAAGGTCTATTCCCCATTTAGTCACCCAATCTATCCCTACCAAGCTAGGGGTGGATGTACCTTGAAAGGAAACTATCCAGCTGTCCAATGGCTGGCCAAATGCCTGTATCTCCGCACCAATAAGACCACCTGAATGGGAAGTCTTACTCCACTCTTCAAGTGCGTCCCATGCGATCATGTGTGTGCCTCTCGTGCTAAGTCTATGCACTTGCTCAGATGAGTCCACAACCACATGCTGATGGCTATAAATTCCGATTCCATGACAAGCAAGAATGGATAGCGAAGATCGAAGCTCTGCATAATATGCTAAGTGTCTAGCGATGGAGTCTTCTGCTCTAAAAGCTGCTCGCAATGCTTGTGCCAAATATGACCATCCGTCATAAACGTGAAGAATGGATGATACAGATATCGACTCGACCAACTCAGGGTCGTTGATTGGTGATGAGGCGCCAGACATTAAGTTTTTTACCGAGTTGGCCACCCCGACTTGGTATGCATTTGCGTTGCCCAAGAATGAGTCAGTCGCAAAATTAGCTGATGCACGGCTTAGCGCATTCCCGATGCTAGCAGGTGACGCTAAGCTAAATTTTGCTGTCTCGGCAGGTAACATTCCATTGTTCCTTAGAATTTCATTACAGCCGTCGCTGCGGCTGAGATCTCGCTGAATTCGGTTTGCTCAGAAATATGCTGCAAAATCATCCGCTTCAGATCTACATAGCCGCCACTTCCTTTGAAGCCCTTCCGGATGGTTACTTGGTCACCGACGAGTCCGGGAGCCGTGGAAGTACGCCAGTCAAACGAAGCCAAGCTTTTAGCTAACTCGGAGATGATTCGAGCAATTGGCAGCGTGTTTATGTTTTCAAGTTCTTTTGAAATTATTTCTTCAGAGCAGTTACCATACTCGTCTACAGGATGCCATTCATAAAGGCTCCACTCAGAAAGGTGGCTGATGAATATGTCGTTCACCACTAACCATAGGGCTCTAATCCCTTGGTCGGTATTGAGAAAGGTCTTTTTGCCAAACATTGCGGGCTCGAAGTCCGGATCAAGAAGATCTTGGGAGTGATCTTCTCTAAGAACTTTTGCCCACTCGCCACCTGTAGATGATATCGCTTGCTTTAACTTCATTCCTACGTATATTAGAAAGGCAGCTTGCTGTGATCGATTCCAAGGCAATACTTCGCTGCTGGCATTTTTAATTTCGCCGAACAATCCGCCGGAATGCTTTTTGGCATCTACGGGCTTTATAAATGAGCTGATTATAGTCCTAATCCATGCGGCCTGGCGTACATAGGGATTATTTGGCGTGGCGAGCATGTCAATTTTATTTTTCCAAGGACTGTCAGGATGAATCCAAAGAGTCTCAACTAGCTCTTGGGCTCGCGCTTCTTTGTAGACCTTGTGTCCTTCTTTTTCGAGCCAGTCTTCTGCTCGAAGTAAGGGGTACATGTCGAAAGCTAGGCTTGTATTGATCTTGACCGGCTTTATGTTAATCGACCAGAAGAGGTAAGCCTGCCAGCTTATATCTAGACCGTGAAATGCGATTACGGGCATCTCAAAATCAGGAGCGAAATTCGGGTCGTCGAAAGCCCACAGTCGGTGTTGTCCGTCGATTACTTCAACGGGAGCAATCCCGTTAGGCTCCCAGTCATCAGATAGCATTCTTTCCTGAAGAACTAACTCGGCAAAATTTCCTTGAGTACTGTTTATCTCGATGATGTCGTCGGCCGATACTTTTTTCCCCATGCGAAGGTCATCTGCTTTCAAAATATTGATGACAATGCCGGTTGGAAGCCAGCCTGGCTTTCGAAGAGTCTCGTGCTCTCCTGACTCCTGATTATGTTTGGTCAGGTCACAATATGGATATCCATATTTAACGAACTCTTTAATGTTCTCGGATCGCTTTTTGTCATGGCGACGCTGAATTCCTAGGTCTTCCGTTCGCGGCGTACTACCATCCGCTTGACGCCGATAGATTGCAGAAAGTCTTCGCAGATCACCAGCTTTCATGGATAGAACCATAAAGTTTGCGGGCGGTTGTTCTCTGTGTTGGGTTTCATCCCAATGAACTTTCTCCCACTCGGGCAGCCATTGGTGAACTTTCAAAGCTGGAATTCGCGTTTTCATAAATATCCTAAAAATCGACAATATCCTTTGTCCGGCGGGCATTATTCCAAAATCCCAATTTTTGCGCTATGGATATCGTTACCATCTATCCGTGAGCGACAATTTCTTGGGGCGAAAGCGTCAGTTTATTGGCGGGCGCTTGCTTTTTGGCCAGCTCAACCACTTCCACATCCCTTGTGGCCTTGAGTAAGACGAGGACAGGGCGTATCCGCGCTTCATTCTAGCGGTTGCTGACGCAGAGAGGAGCCGCACCGTCACTCTGGTCGAGGGCCGCGTTGATGGTTGTCAGTGAGAGTCGTTCGTTGCGTTGACTCAACCTGAAGTGCCTTCCTCCCTCGATGCGTGATCGGTGTTACTCGGTAGGCTGGCCCACCTCCTGGAAGACGTTATGACACAGTCAGCTAAGTAGAGCCGGTTGGCCGTGTGGAACAGCTTTCTAAAACCGATGAGCCTTGAATTCATTACGCGAGCATAGAGGGGGGCTGAGCGACTTGGTTGTGTAGAGTGGCAAATCATGGGTGCCTACACCTGAAACACTTACCTATGCCACTGTTACACTCAGCGATAGGACCTTTCTCTAGAAAATGCATTAAATTCAATGACTTAATGCTTATGAAATCTTGAAGCACCTGCAACCCATGCAACTCCTCCCTCCCGCGTCCGGGTGCCCCATGCCTGACCATGAACGCCTATCTACTCTCCAGAGCTACGTCTGGACCCTCGAACTGCTCGGCGAGGCGCTGGTCCAGCATGACGAGGTACTGGAGTGCGAGCACAACCCGCAACTGAGCTTCCGCAACACGGCCGGCATCCACCAGGCGATCCGGATCATCAGCCGGTTGGCCAGCGAGCAGTTCGGCAAGCTGGAGGCGATGAAAGAGGTGTGTGTTTCTGGAGACTGATGCCACGCATCATCGGGGCCGCGTTGCGGCCCTAATGCGTGGCGTGCCCTGATCGGGCACCACGTGATCCGTCGCGGCAAAGCCTTGCTACTAAAGTCTGGCTTGATTCGCTCTGGTGTCGAGTGATACCAAAATAATATCACTCGTAAGCTAGGAAGCTTGAAATGTCCGTCACCTTTGCAACCACCAAGCCACAAGCGTTGCTTGATGCCTTCAAAAAGCGTGTTAATCAGGATGAGCAGAAAGACAAGATCACGACCTGGGAGGAGAACAAACAAGGCAATTTCACGCACAAGGCCGCGCAAGTGGCTAAGCAAGCCTATATGTGTCCGAGCGTGGGCGACAACGTTTTGATCTTCAATATCCGCGCGCCAAAGGACGAGCCTATCAGTGATTACGTCTATGCGTATTATCACGGCCATTTGACTGAAACCTTCATTACTCATTTCAAAAGCTATTTCAGCACGGCTAGCAGCACCGCTGCGCAAGCAAAGGGCGACAACATTAAGGGTGAGTATAAGTGACTAAGTAGGTGTGGGCCTGTCCCGTGACAGGCCCATCTGTCCCCTTTGACTGATCATCATTCAGGCATTAACAACTCATTGTACTTGGCAGGTACAAGCGCAATCTCCCCCCAAGCCAAATCTGTGGCAGCTAAGCCTATGCCGCTTTCTACGATAGTCCCGAAAAACATCACGATGCGACCTTTAGAGTTATCAGTAATCCCTTTGTCTCGGCAAAAGCCGTTGGGGAGTTTTACATAAAAGTCTTTCACGGCGGGATTGCAAGCAAGCTTTGTCATACGGGTGGAATTGTCGTAACTACCCGCGTTACGGCTGCTGATTATCTTCCCGTAGTACAAACGCGGGGCGCGGGCCCCTTCCAAAATGTCGTATTCAACATCAGCCACGTCTGTAAGGAGCTCTGCCAGCTTCACTGCGTGCGTGGCCATTGGGAGGAAGAAGTATTTATCTTTGTTTTTTTCAAAATTCCGACAGATTCCTGCAATTGTAGTAATGGTGCTTGGTAGCTCGAAGGACTCCCCTTGGTGCCTTCCAATGGGCGTCTGTGACGGCGGACCTTCAACGTCCTCGACGGGAGTTTCGTCGTACTCGCTACCGTGGACCAATCTAATCTCTGGTTTTTCTTGCAAAAACTCTTTTACGATCGCCAAATTTTCATGTTCGATTGCCCGTTTCGCTTCTTCCCATGTGTCATACCGCTTGCCTACTGGTTTTTTTGCCCGAAGCAAGCAGGCGATGTGCTGCCAGCGCTGAAGGTGGCGGTAGAAGGGATCGCGCTGGTTAGTGAAGAGATCCTTCTCCTTGGGCGTTCGCTCAACGTTGGTGTAGCAGCCTGGGCAGAATAAGTTGCCCATCATCTCTTCTTCGTACTCATCTGGTGCCACTCGGCGGCTCGCTTTTAGTGCTTCGCGATTACCGCCATCGAAACTCCAACCAGGCAGGTGATGGGCGTAGGGGATTTTTCTCTTGGCAGACATTGGATTTCATCCTTGATTTAGCTTGATGCCAAATAGCCATACCTTTAGGCGAAATTCAATACTTCCTTGCCGTCAGGTTTCGGCACCCTGAAGCCAAACTGTCTCACCTATACAAACCGGGCTCGCTGGGCTGGCGCCTCGGCTCAGTGCGATATCAATGGCAGCTATACGCGGAAGACCTTCTGGTCTGCCGGGTTATCTTTTCCTCGGTTCGCCAATCTGCTTACAGCTGCCATCCAGCCCCTTCGTGCAAGCCATTTCCTACGTTTCCCATCGCCATTTCCTAACCCCAAGAACCTTGCACTAGAAGCCCCCAAGGAATAAATTCCCTACCAGTCGCGGCAAATTCCGCGACCGGGTTTGGCGACCCGGATAAACTTGGCGCAGCAGCGCCCCACACGATTGCAGGCGCTTTTTTTGCGTCCGCAGCCTCGTGCCATGGCGGCTGTGCGCGGGAGACCTTCGGGTCTGCCGGGTTCCAAGTTCCCGGTTCGCCAACCTGCGTACAGCTGCCACCCATTGTTTGGCGACAGTGCGTGGTGGTTCCAACCTAACTTGGAGTCTCATGCATGACCATCACACGTCTGTACAGGATCCTCGCATCCGCTCTCCGCCGCCCAACCCCCGCAGCCACCCCATCCCCAACCTTCTACCCGATCGACAGCCAGTCCCTCGCCACCCGCGCCAACCGGGAGGTGCCCCATGCCTGACCATGAACGCCTGTCTACCCTCCAGAGCTACGTCTGGACCCTCGAACTACTCGGCGAGGCGCTGGTCCAGCACGACGAGGTGCTGGAATGCGAGCACAACCCACAACTGAGCTTCCGCAACACGGCGGGAATCCACCAGGCGATCCGAATCATCAGCCGGTTGGCCAGCGAGCAGTTCGGCAAGCTGGAGGCGATGAAGGACGAGAGTGTTTCCGAAGACTGATGCCACGCATCATCGGGGCCGCGTTGCGGCCCTACTGCGTGGCGTGCCCTGATCGGGCGCCACTTGCACCACCCCGTCTTCAACCACTCGCCAGAACAATATGGCTGCTTCACCCACCCCCATCTCGTATCATCAGCGCCTTCGCATCCGGAACGAACTGTGTGAAATCGCCAACTGGAAAAGCGCCAACTGCCGCTGATGGGCCGAAGTGGGACGTCGCCGAGGCTGTCAATCAGCTCTCGTGGGACGACTTGCGCATCATCAAGACGCTCAGTGATTGCGGCAATCGTGCGGCGACGGCCAAGAAGCTTGGCATCAATGTCTCCACCGTTTCGCGCCGGGTTGCCCAGGTCGAGCGAACGCTCGGTATCGCGCTGTTCGACCACCGCAAGTCAGGCTACCTGCTCACCGCCGAGGGCGCGGAATTGCGAGCACTCGCCGAGCGCGTGGAGCTGGATATCGTCAGCGTCACGCGGCGTGTTTCACGTTCTGGCCAAGGCCCGCTGGGCAAACTTCGCATCACCACCAGCGACTCGCTGCTGCTGTACTTTTTCACCCCCATCATCGCGGACTTCAAGGCCCTGAACGAGGGGATCAGCCTCGAGGTGCTGGTGGGCAATGAAACCCTCAGCCTCGCCCGGGATGAATCGGATATCGCCATCCGGGCGACGAGAAAACCTGCGGAGAGCCTGGTGGGCCGTAAACTGGCGAACATTGCCTGGGCACCGTACTGCAGCACCAAGCAGGTGACCGCCGAGCCCCTGTTCGCAGAGGGGCAGGCATGGGTGTCCTACTCGGCGGCGCTCTGTGGTTTGAGGGCGACAAGCTATGTCGAAAGCAGGGTCGCCGCTGAGCGCATTGCCTACCGCACCGATTCTGTTGCAGCCGCAAGCGTCGCCATCGCGGCGGGCCTGGGGTATGGATTCCTGCCCTGCATGCTGGGCGACATCACCCCGGGGTTGGTACGCGCAGGCCCGGTGGTGCCAGAGCTTCAGGACGAGTTGTGGCTGCTGACGCACCAGGACATTCGCAAGTCGTGGCGCGTCAAGGCATTCATGACCTTCTGCGCCGCTGCCGTGGCCAGTCAAAAGCCCTTGGTCGAGGGGCAGTTGGTACTCCCGGTCAGCTGATCGCAACCGGGAGTGCAGCTTAGATTTCCCGGGCGCCAATCACGGCCTTGCAGGCGATCTCGATCAATTGCGGGCGCTGGGCAAGCCTCGACACCCCAATGATATTGCTCGCGCACTGAGGCCGCTCAGTGCCATAGGCCGCCTTGCGCACTTTGCCGACCACCGCGAAGGCAGCGTCCATATCCAGTACATAAAGCGTTTCCTCGACAACGTCTTGCAGCGTCGCGCCATACAAGGCGAGCAGCTTTGAGATGTTGTCGTAGGCGACTTGCATCTGCTCGCCCATCGACGAGAAATCACTGGGCTTGCCGTCGGCATTCAGCGGCGCCGGGGCCAGCAGATTGCCGGCCTCGTCATGGTTGAACTGGCCTGATACGTAGATCTCGTTGCCTACCCGCCGTGCCTGCGGATAGCCATACGCCTCCTCCCAGGAAACGCCCCAGTAGGCGGTCTGCTTGTTGAACGGTTGTGAAGCTGCCATTGCATTCTCCTGCACATGACGGACCGGCTTGATCCGAATGGAACGGCGAATGCTAGCAGCGCGACCGCGTATTCAATGGCGCAAAAATGAGCCGGTGGAGGCGCAAAAGTGCGCCACCGAGAGGCGCTTTGTTTCGTTATCTTTTGCTCGTCCTCAAGCAACGACGCTGAGGAGCGTACTCGTGGCTACGGTAGTGCCCGCAACGTGCGGGCCCCGAAACGGGTGCGATCGAACTTCATCAAATTGAAAGGAAACAACAATGAGCAATCCTAAGACTGAAGTCCTGACCCCGTTCAACAGCCAACTGATCTTCATCGATCAGCAGCCACAGATGGCCTTCGGCGTTCAGAGCATCGACCGGCAAACGCTGAAGAACAACACCGTTGGCCTGGCCAAGGCCGCGAAGATTTTCAATATCCCCACCACCTTCACCACGGTCGAGACGCAAAGCTTCTCGGGCCACACCTACCCCGAGCTGCTCGCGGTGTTCCCCGACGCGCCGCTGCTGGAGCGCACCTCGATGAACTCCTGGGATGACCAGAAGGTGCGCGACGCCCTCAAGCGTAATGGCCGCAACAAGATCATCGTCTCCGGCTTGTGGACCGAGGTCTGCAACGCCACCTTCGCCCTGTCGGCAATGAACGATGCCGGCTATGAAATCTATATGGTCGCCGACGCCTCCGGCGGCACCACCAAGGAAGCCCACGATTACGCCATGCAGCGCATGATCCAGGCCGGCGTGGTGCCGGTGACCTGGCAGCAGGTGCTGCTGGAATGGCAGCGGGATTGGAAGAACCGCGACACCTACGACGCTGTGATGGAGCTGGTGAAGGAACATTCCGGTGCCTATGGCATGGGCGTCGACTACGCCTACACCATGGTGCACAAGGCGCCTGAGCGCGTTCAGCATGGCCCCACCTTGGCGCCTGTTGCTGCTGTCTGAGCCATCGCCAGCCCCTGCCCTGGGGGCTGTTCACTGACGTGCGAAGGGTGCGCAGTGGGCTGATCCGAATCAACGAGCCTGGCCTGGAACCTCTAGGGTTTCCAGCGCCCAGCGCTGTTCGCGTCAGGCGCTCGCATCCTGCTACCTGGATTGATGGGTGTGTATGAACAAGGACAACTCTACCGTGCTGGCGACGCTGACACTGGCTTCGACAGGGCAGCTCAAATCCTGGCAGTTGAGAACGGCCAAACAGCTGATGCTGGAGAGGCTGGATACCTGCGTATCAGTGACTGAAATCGCCGAAGCGTGCGCATTGTCGCGTAGTCACTTCTCACGCATGTTCAAGGAAAGTACCCGGATGTCCCCGCAACAATGGTTGCGTGAACAGCGGGTGATGAAGAGCAGGGAGCTATTGAAGACTTCCACGATGTTGCTGGCGGAGATCGCGCTGGAATGCGGCTTCTGCGATCAATCGCACTTCTGCCGCACTTTCGTGAAGGCTGAAGGCATGACACCAAAGGCTTGGCAGCAACAAGCCATTGCCTGAGGTGTAACCCCCTTGCAAACCAATTTGTTACAGCGACAGATTATTTCTTAAAACATTGCGCACTAAATTATTGCGCAGCAACTGATTGCGAGTTGTTGGCGTACAAACAGTGAAATCGCCAACAGCATGCCCCGAAGACATTAAAAGTGAGGAAAGCCATGGACGTTCTCTACACCGCAGTCGCCACCGCAACCGGTGGTCGCGATGGCCGAGCCATCTCCAGCGACAAGCACCTCGACGTGAAACTGGCCACGCCGAAGGAATTGGGCGGTGCCGGTGGTGATGCCACCAACCCTGAACAACTGTTCGCCGCGGGTTACTCGGCCTGCTTCATCGGTGCGCTGAAGTTCGTCGCCGGCCAGCGCAAACGCAGCATTCCGGCCGACGCCTCGATCACTGCACAGGTCGGCATTGGCCAGATCCCAGGCGGCTTTGGCCTGGATATCGACCTGCACATCAACCTGCCAGGCCTGGAGCACGCCGATGCACAAGCGTTGGTGGAGGCGGCCCACCAGGTGTGCCCTTACTCCAACGCCACCCGTGGCAACGTCGATGTCCGTCTGCACGTCACCGTCTGACTTGCCGCCTAAACAGAACCAGGGGATTTGAAATGAACGTTTTGACCAAGACCCTCGCGGGCTCGCTCCTTGCCCTGTCGATCGGTAACGCATTCGCCGACGCTGGCGTCGAGCACAACACCCAGGCATTCCTCGATGCCTTGAACGCGGGCGGTGGCACACCCATCGAGCAGCTTTCGCCGAAGGATGCCCGTGCGGTGCTGAGCGGCGCCCAGGCCGGGGTGAAACTGACGCTGCCCAAGGCGGATGTCAGCGAGAAGACCATCACCGTCGATGGCCAGGCCATCCGCTTGACCATCGTGCGCCCGGCGGGTGTGAAGGGGACCTTGCCGGTGTTCATGTACTTCCACGGCGGTGGCTGGGTGCTCGGCGACTTCCCGACCCATGAGCGCCTGGTGCGCGACTTGGTCGTCGGGTCTGGGGCGGTGGCGGTGTTCGTCAACTACACCCCGTCCCCTGAGGCGCACTACCCGACGGCGATCAACCAGGCCTACGGGGCAACCCGATGGGTGGCCGAGCACGGCCAGGACATCAATGTCGACGGCAAGCGCCTGGCGGTCGCGGGCAACAGCGTCGGCGGCAACATGGCAGCGGTGGTCAGCCTGATGGCCAAGGACAAAGGCACCCCGGCCATCAAGTACCAGGTGCTGCTGTGGCCCGTGACCGACGCCAACTTCGAGACGGCGTCGTACAACCAGTACGCCGAGGGGCACTTCCTCACCCGCAACATGATGAAGTGGTTCTGGGACAACTACACCACCGACCCCAAGCAACGTGCCGAGATCTACGCCTCGCCGCTGCGCGCGACCACCGAGCAGTTGAAAGGCCTGCCGCCAGCGCTGGTGCAGACCGCGAGTGCCGATGTGCTGCGTGATGAAGGGGAAGCCTATGCTCGCAAGCTGGACCAAGCGGGCGTGCCGGTCACTGCGGTGCGCTACAACGGGATGATCCATGACTACGGCTTGCTGAATGTCGTCAGCCACGTGCCGGCGGTGCGCGCTGCAATGCTGCAGGCTGGCGAGGCGCTGAAAGTGCATTTGAAGTGAGCCCACCCAAGCCCGCAGGTGGATGCCATGAACGGGCGATCAATGCGGGAAACGAAAAAACCGCCAGTCAGTTAGCGCTTCATTGCACTTATTGGGGCTGCTTTGCAGCCCTTCGCGGGTAAACCCGCTCCTACAGGATCGCGCAAACGCTGAATCGAGCGCTGTACTTGTAGGAGCGGGTTTACCCGCGAAGGGGCGCGGAGCGCCCCCAATTGGCTTTACTGACTTGGGTCGGCAACGTATCGCCAGGCGTCCCTACCAGAACCACCCACCCCGCGCGAGTTCCTGCTCGCAACTCCGGTACTGCGCACCGAACACCGAAGCCCGGGCCTGCACCTTCTGCGACACATTCTTCAACCACGGCTTGGCGTCGTAGCTGCGGTTGCGGTAGCCGCCCCAGCCTTCGTGGTAGTTCAGGTACTGGCCATAGGCGTCCCACTTGGACACGCCGTTGACCTGCTGGCTCTTCTGCATGTACCAGCCCATGAAGTCGATCGCGTCGGCGAAGTCGTCGCGGGCGGCGCCCCAGCCGCCGGCATCGCGCTTGTAGTCGGCCCAGGTCTCGTCCTTGGCCTGGGCGTAGCCGTAGGCGCTGCTGACCCGGCCCCAGGGGATGAAGCCGAGGAAGTAATAGCGCGGCGGCAGGGCATCGTGCTTGAACGAGGACTCCTGGTACATCATCGCCATCGGCACCTGCACCGGCGCACCCCAGCGCGCCTGCATCTTCAGCGCCGCCTCGTGCCATTTCGGTTTCTCGCGGAAGATCTCGCAGAGGTTGTCGGGGTTGGCCGGGGGCTTGGTGGCGCAGCCGGCTACAGCCAGGAGAAGGGCCGGCATGGTGAGCCGAAGCATGGAGAGGGGTTCCTTGTGCGGACGCCGGGTCGCAGGGCGCTGACGCTTTATACATTCTTTTGAGACGTAGATGAATCAGCGGGCGATCACACGATTGCAGTGTGGTGGCGTAAGCCATTCGATCCCAGCCCCTGCCGTGACAAGCCTACAGCAATACTATTCATACGCGACGCTCAGGTAGCCGTTCGATATCACCCCCGACAGATAGCGGCATGTGCCTGTCAGGCGACGCTCCCTTGAGCGACCTCGTCGTGCACCTCATTTCAAGGCGGCCAGTTCATGCAAGCGTTGAAAGATCAGGCTTTCCCGGCCTGGGGTGGACCTTACGGAGTTGCTGCTCTGAACCGCATAGTCAATCCCGTCGAGTCTCAACAGTTCGGTGATCCCGGCGGCAACGTACTGCCTGAGCTCGTCTTCGGCCGCCTTGAGTTCCTGCATCAGTTCGGGGCGCCCATCGATCACGATCAGGATGTCTTCTACATCCTTGTGATAAGGGTCGTTTCCCCCTCGGCCTTTGAACGCTTCCAGTTTGGTAGCCAGGAAGTACGGGGCCCTGAATATTTTTATCTCCAAGCCACTTGGAAGTGGTTGTGTAGCGGAATGAGCCAAACCTTCGACAAACCATCTGTTGGTGTAGCCCAGGACTTCTGCGGCTGTGGGCATGATATCTACGATCACGTCGTTGAAACGAAACCGGCAATTGACGTCATCCTCGCCGGTTATTTTTATGTTTTTTGCGGCGAGCCGTTCCGTGAGGCGGGTCCATTGAACGATACCGGCCAACTCGATAACCAGGTCGACGTCCTCTGTGTAACGTATGTCATCGATGATTACCGGATCGGTAACCAACATGGCTGTTGTGCAGCCGCCCACGAATGCGACCTCATCCAGCAAGTCTTCACCAAGCCCGTGAGCGACCAACTCAAGGAGCTCGTAGTTGTGGTCAGCGCTGAAGGGCATTTACTTCAGCCCCAATCCGGCTTTGAGAATGCCTACCGCGACACTTGTTTCGCGAGGACCGCCTACACGTATTGCGTCAACCAGGGCCAGATAGTGGTACAGCGTACGGTCCTGCTTCACCGCATGGGGGACCGTCTTGTAGAGAGGCTCTATCAGCTGGCCGCGCTCGACCCCCAGTGGGTCGGGCCAGACGTAGAGGGTCTCTCCAGCACTGCGGATGCTGCGGTTCAATGCGGGAGCGGCGAAACAGGTCGGTATCCCGCGAACCAAAGCGCCTGGTCGTACGGGAAAGAAGTACTTGAGCGCGTGCTCGGCAAGCTTGAGAAGCTCACGGCGATTGACCTTCGGCAGCCCGGTAACATGGTCGTTGATCAGCAGGCCTGATTCGCGGCACCTGCCCATGGCATTTGACACTTCGCTCTTGCTCAGGCCCAGCGATGCCGAAAGCGCCCTGACTGAGTAGCGATCACTCCAGGACGAGCGCGCTGCGTCAACAGGTTCAACGGGATCGGTCCAGCCCTCCCAGCTTTCGCCCGCCATGAGGATCAAACGCGCTTCCTTGGCGACATTTGAATAGGAAAGAGCTGGCGCCGAATCAGTGTCGGGATATTCAGAGCCGCTCGGCCTCAAAAACCTTCCCGCTCGGTTGTATTCCCAGTCAGGCGCCTGCATGGCGCTCTCAACCGCGCGGTCGAGTTGCTCGTTGTCTATCAGCAAGTTCTCCTCCTGGGCATAGAGGCTCGCCATCTTGAACAGGAGCAAAATATCTTGACTCTTCATTCGAGTAAAAGTCCTGGTCGTCCACATTCCATGATTCGTGGACACTTTAGCCTCTGACTTGCTGATTATGTCAAGAGTTTTGTAACTGCCCATAGGCTGGATTCGAAAGTGATAGAGAGGGTGGGGGCGACGTTCCACGCCCATCATCTGCCACTTTGGGTTAGAGGCCGATTCATCCCTTTCCTATACACCTGAAGGACCTTTCAGGTTGTCTTGAGGCTCGGCAATCGGGTGCTGATGCTACTGCTGGCCGGTTCCTAAGGGAGTAGGCGGTCCAGTGAATTTAGAACGCAGCGGTTACTTGGGCGTTTTTCCCTACGCTCACTACGCCAGACCCCAACCATTCCACCCGCTCCCTCAGTTCATCGAGCGCCATCTGGACGCGCTCATCTTGGGCATTGTCCAGGCTCAGGAACAGGGAAGCTGCATCGGCACGGTTGCCGGATGTATCGAGGGTGTCGTAGGCCCAGATTTCCACCCACGCCCGGGTGTCGTCCACCGATTGGCTGAGGCGCAACGAGCCATCGGCAAGCAGCGCATCAAAACGTCGCTTGGTCATGCCGTAGATGGGCTGCGTGGGTGCGGCCAGGAGCGTTTGGCTGGCCAGGGCCGTTTCACCGGCCAGGAAAACACCATGGCCGAGAGGTGGTTCGGTAGAAATTGCGACTTTGCGTTTCACAGGGGAGCGCAGGTAAGGCCGAGCCTGTTTGAACAGCTCGGGCGCGCTGGCGCTGAAGGCATAGGTCTGCACCGCGCCGTTGTGCTAGTTGGCATCAGCAGCTTGCAGACTGGTTCAGTGCCTATGCCGATGATGAACATCCGGAAAATGCGCATGGCTATGTCGAAGCGGCGCATGCACATGCGGGTGGCTGTGCGGCTCGGTGCCATCCCACTCAAAGTCATGCTCATGTTGATGGTGCTCATCGTGCGTATGCCGGTGGCTGTGATCGAGGGCCTCATGCTGATGCTCGTGAACATGATTCTCCATCAGGTGAATCCACACCCCCAAGGCCATCAGCGCCGCGGCGAGCAGGAACATCACGGACACCGTCTCACCCAGCATCAGGATCGCGACAGCCGCACCCAGGAACGGCGCCGTGGAAAAGTAAGCCCCGGTGCGCGCACTCCCCAGCCCGCGAAGCGCCAGGACGAACAGCACCAGGCTGACGCCGTAGCCGAGAAACCCAACCAGCATGATCGACCCCAGCGTGCCCAGGGCCGGCAGTTGCGAGCCGATGGCCAAGGCCAGGCCGCCATTGACCACGCCCGCCGTCATGCCTTTGCTGCCGGCGATGAACAACGCATCCGAGGCGGAGACCTTGCGGGTCAGGTTGTTGTCGATCGCCCAGCAAAGGCAGGCGAACGCCACCGCCAGCGGGCCGATCCAGTCATGGGCGGTCGCGGTCTCCTGCGGCCATGACAGCACGATACCGCCCAGGACGATGGCGACCATGCCGATCACGATCCGGCGGTCGGCGTTTTCCTTGAATACCACCCACGCCAGCACTGCCGTGAGGACGGATTCGAGGTTGAGCATCAACGATGCAGTGGCCCCCGCTGTGCGAGTGAGCCCGAACATCAGCGCCACAGGTGCAAGCACGCCACCGAAGAGGATGGCACCCAGCAACCAGGGCCATTCTCCGGCAGGCAGCCCGGGCCGCTGCCAGCCGCGATCGCGCACAAGGCGGACGAGAGTCAGGCCGATGCCGCTGCCCAGGTAGAGCAGCCCGGCCAGCAGGATGGGCGGGGTATCGACACCCAACAGTTTGGCGAGCGGCGTGCTTGCGCCAAACAATGCCGCTGCAACCAACGCGTAGAGAACACTCAGATTCATGATGGGGCCGCCCTGTCAGGCTGATTGCGTGCAGGAGAGCATCATAGCCTTTCTGCACAAGGGCTGGAGCCAAGCTGTGGGGCTAGTGGGAGAGCCATCGCGGGGCAAGCCCGCTCCCACGCTGATCCTATCGTTGATGTAACAGTTGTCTTCTGGGTGGTAGCCGAGCAGAGTCCACTTACCTTGTCAGGAGACGCCCATGCCATCCGCCGTTTTCGCCGCCGCCCAATGCGCCATTGGTGATGGCGACATCCCCGCCAACCTGGCCTTGCACCTGGCGTTCATGCGCCAGGCCCATGAGCATGGCGTGGACCTGTTGCTCTTCCCCGAACTGTCGCTCACGGGCTATGCCCCCGCCGTGGCCAGTGGCCTGGCGCAGGGCCTGGACACGCCGCTGCTGGCCCCCCTGCGCCGGTTCGCCCAGGAAGCGGGCATGACCACCGTGGTCGGGATGCCGCTCAAGGTGCCGGGCCAGGACAAGCCGCGGATTGCGGCCTGCATCCTCCACCCGGATGGCTCGATTGCGGTCTATACCAAGCAGCACCTGCATACTGGCGAGGACGTGTTCTTCAGTGCGGGGAGCGGCGGTGAGTTGTTGTCCGTTTCCGGGCTGTCCGTGGCCTTGTCGGTATGCGCCGATTTCAGCCATCCGGAGCATGCCGCCCAGGCAGCGCAGCGCGGTGCGCAGGTGTACGCGACGGGTGTGCTGATCGGGGAGGGTGGGTATCCGGCGGATAGCGCGTTGCTGCAGGGTTATGCACAGCGGCATGCTATGGCCGTGCTCATGGCCAACCATGGCGGCACCACGGGAGGCTGGGCGGCGGCTGGGCGCAGCGCGTTCTGGGACGAGCAGGGGCGGTGTGTCGTGGCTGCTTCAGGGGACGGAAATCGGTTGTTGGTTGTTTCTGGGCAGTCGGGCAAATGGCAAGGACGCGAGGTATTCGTGTCTCTCGATGTCGCGGGGTCAGCCTGAAATCACTTGGCTAATCGCTCGGCTGCTTTGCGGTAAACCTGATCACGCTCACGTTTATCCACGGCGATCACGAATACCACGACTTCCTGGTCGATGACCTGATAGATCAATCGATATCCACTGCTGCGCAGCTAGATCTTGTAGCAGTCCGGGAAGCCATGCAGACGGTTGGCTTCGACCCTCGGGTTGAGCAGCACGGTTGCCAGCTTCTTCTTGAGCTGTTGGCGAATGGTGTCGCCGAGCTTCTGCCATTCCTTGAGTGCGCGCGCATCGAAATCGAGGTTATAGGTCATCCAGCGTTACCCTTACCCTCTGCGGCGCGGCCAGGCGTTCGCGTACCGTGGCGAGCAGTGCTTCGTCCTCTTCGGTCTGCAACACGGGTTTGAACGGCAGTTGTCCGCGCTCAGCGACGTATTGCAGTGCCTGGCGCATCAGCTCGGAAGGGGTTACACCCAGTTTTTCCAGCTCACGGTAGGCGCGCACCTTGAGTTCGTCGTCGATACGCACATTGATGGACGCCATGCTTGCAGTCTCATTTGTAATGACAGTGGTCTGTACAATGTGGCAAAGCAGTCTGTTGGACAAGGGTGGCAACGAGATTACCGACAGGCATATTACTCGTTGAACTCCGGAGCGACATCGGGCTGCAGGGAGGGCGATTTCGAGGTGGCCGCTTCGAACCACACGGGCCACGAACTGCGATGCCGGCTCTCCACCTGCACACAGTGAATCAACCGCTCGCGCAACACCTCGGTCCTGCCCACGCTCACCGCCAGCCGATACTTGGCACTGTGCACGCACTCCCGGTCGCCAAACTCGCAACGGTCCAGGCTCGTGCCGCCGCATGGCCCGTTCGCCAGGCCTTTGGGGCAGGTCTCGGGGCAGATGTAGAGCGTGTCCTCCAGCCGGCAACTGCCGCAGGTATCGCACCCCACCAGCGGGCGTTTGATACGCCGCTCCAGCTGATGCAGCCACGTCGCCGCCGTGGGGTTGGCCCACAGCGGCCGGGTCACGGCCCAGCCGAAGGCCTTGCTCAAGGCCGTGGTGCGGCTGAACAGCTGATGGTGCATCGCCGAGAGCAAGTGATAGCGGGCCTTTTCCTTGTTCGATGCATTGATCTGCCGTTGCCCGAGGCACCAGGCGTGCCCGGGTGGGTGGAAGGTGACCGGCGCCAGGCCAGGTGCCTGCCAGGCTGCTTGCCAAGCCGGGGCCCAGTCCTGCAGTGAGGTGAACTGCGGCTGCAGCGCGTCGATGGCCTGCTCCAGGGCCTCGAACTGAGCCACCTCGTGGATGCCGGACAGGTGCACGCCGGCATAGCCCATCAGTTTCAGGCCGATCACCTGCAAGGCCAGGCGATGGTTGGCGCGTTCCCTGGCGTAAGCCTTGGACACCGCCGTTTCGGCGGCCAGCAGCGCGCGCATCGACGGCGTGACGGTTACCCCGGCAACGTGATCGAGCATCCCGGCGCGGCCTTCGGTCAGCGCCATGATGCAGGCCATCAGTGGCTTGGGCCGGGGCTGGCGCTGCATCCAGTCGAAGGCTTCCTGGTGTTTGTCGATATCGAAACCGAGCTGCAGGATGAACAGGTCGGCGCCGGCGGCGAGTTTCTTTTCGGCCTTGCAGTACTGCGCGCCGCCTTCGGCCTCCTGGTACTTGAATGGGTTGAGCGCGGCGGCCAGCAGCCAGTGGGGGCGGGCCTGGCGGACGATCTGCAAGGCGGCCACGGATTCCAGGTAGCGTACCGGCCGTTCGCCCGGGTTGTGGCCGGGCAGGCGGTCGCCGGTCAGCAGCAGGAGCTGGTCGAGGCCGGCGGCATCCATGCGTTGCAGCTGGGCCAGCAGGTCGCGGCGTTCGCGGTCCTTGCCGGAGAAGTGCAGCAGGGCGGGGACGGGGTTCGAGAGACTGCTGAAGGCCTCCAGCGGCGACATGTCCAGGGCGCTGGCGACGCGGTCGCCGATGGCCACGGTCATGGGCCAGCCGCACAGCCGGGTGCGGGCCATGAGGGTTTCGAGGGTGGCGAAACGCTCGGCGCCGGGCTTGGGGACGAATTCCAGGATGCAGGCGAAGGCGTTGGCGTCCAGGGTCGTTTTCAGCAGGCTCATGGGGTGCGGGCTACCGGGTTGGGGCAGGGTGGCAGTGTGCGGCAGATTGGCGGGTGGGGCATGTCTGATTGCGCGGGGGAATGTGTTGATTGAGACATCCTAGGCGACCCAGCCCCCTGTAGGAGCGGCCTTGTGCCGCGAAAGGGCTGCGCAGCAGCCCCAGGATGTCAGTGTTGATGCAACGATCGCCGGGGCCGCGTTGCGGCCCTTTCGCGGCACAAGGCCGCTCCTACAGGCAGATCACCGATCATGAACAGATCTTGAGTTCATCTCAAATTTAATGAGTTTGTCTCACCTTGTTACAGCGCCCAGAATCCCCTCATTCACATTCAAGGCTCGAGGGACGACAACATGGCACTGGCACACAACCTGGGGTTTCCGCGCATTGGCCGCGACCGCGAGCTGAAGAAAGCCCAGGAGGCCTTCTGGAGGGGTGAGCTGGACGAAGCCGGCCTGCGTGCCGTGGGCCGTGGCCTGCGCGCCGCGCACTGGCAGGTGCAGAAGGCTGCGGGCATCGAGTTGCTGCCGGTGGGCGACTTCGCCTGGTACGACCAGGTGCTCACCCACTCGCTGACCTTCGGCGTGATCCCCGAGCGTTTCCGTGCCAAGGACGGTGCCAAGCCGACCCTGCAAACCCTGTTCGCCATGGCGAGAGGAGTGAGCGACAACTGCTGCGGCGGCGCCCACGCCCAGGAAATGACCAAGTGGTTCGACACCAACTACCACTACCTGGTCCCCGAATTCACCGCCGACCAGCAGTTCGCCCTGAGCTGGGAGCAGTTGTTCGAAGAGGTTGAGGAAGCCAAGGCCCTGGGCCACGCCGTCAAGCCGGTGCTGATCGGCCCGCTGACCTACCTGTGGCTGGGCAAGACCAAGGGCGCCGACTTCGACAAGCTGGAGCTGCTCGACCGCCTGCTGCCACTCTATGACCAGATCCTCAACCGCCTGGCCGTGCAGGGTGTGGAGTGGGTGCAGATCGACGAGCCGATCCTCGCCCTCGACCTGCCGCAGGACTGGAAGAACGCCTACGAGCGCGTCTACAACATCCTCCAGCGCGCACCGCTGAAAAAGCTGATCGCCACCTACTTCGGCGGCCTGGAAGACAACCTGGGCCTGGCCGCCAACCTGCCGGTCGATGGCCTGCACATCGACCTGGTGCGCGCCCCGGACCAGTACCCGACCATCCTCGACCGCCTGCCGGCCTACAAGGTGCTGTCGCTGGGCGTGGTCAACGGCCGCAACGTCTGGCGCTGCGACCTGGACAAGGCACTGGACGTGCTGCGCCATGCCCACGAGCGCCTGGGTGAGCGCCTGTGGGTGGCGCCGTCGTGCTCGCTGCTGCACAGCCCGGTGGACCTGGCGCGTGAAGACCAGCTCGATGACGAACTGAAGAGCTGGCTGGCCTTCGCCGTGCAGAAGTGCCAGGAAGTGGCGCTGCTGGCCAAGGCACTCAACCAGCCCGAGGCGGCCGATGTCGTCGCAGCGCTGGCGCAGAGCCGCGCCGTGCAGCACGCCCGCGCCACCTCGCCGCGTATTCACAAGCCGGCGGTGCAGGCCCGCGTCGCCGCGATCAAGCCCGCCGACAGCCAGCGTGCAACCGCCTTTGAGCAGCGCATTGCCAAGCAGCGTGCCGGGCTGAACCTGCCAGCCTACCCGACCACCACCATCGGTTCGTTCCCGCAGACCTCGGCGATCCGCCTGGCACGCCAGTCGTTCAAGCAGGGCAAGCTGACCGAGGCGGACTACGTCGAGGCCATGCACAGCGAGATCCGCCATGCGGTGCAGATCCAGGAAAACCTTGGCCTGGATGTGCTGGTCCACGGCGAGGCCGAGCGCAACGACATGGTCGAGTACTTCGCCGAGCAACTGGACGGTTATGTGTTCACCCGCTTCGGCTGGGTGCAGAGCTATGGTTCGCGCTGCGTGAAACCGGCGGTGATCTTCGGCGACTTGAGCCGCCCGAAGGCCATGACCGTGGACTGGATCAAGTACGCCCAGGGCCTGACCCGCAAGGTGATGAAGGGCATGCTGACGGGCCCTGTGACCATGCTGATGTGGTCCTTCCCGCGCGAGGATGTGAGCCGCGAAGTGCAGGCTCGCCAGCTGGCGCTGGCGCTCCGCGACGAGGTGGTGGACCTGGAAGCCGCCGGCATCAGGATCGTGCAGATCGACGAGGCCGCCTTCCGTGAAGGGTTGCCGCTGCGCCGCAGTGCCTGGCCGCGCTACCTGGAGTGGGCCACCGAGGCCTTCCGCCTGTGCGCCTCGGGCGTGCGTGACGAAACGCAGATCCACACCCACATGTGCTACAGCGAGTTCAACGACGTGATCGAGTCGATCGCGGCGATGGATGCCGATGTGATCACCATCGAGACCTCACGTTCGGACATGGAACTGCTGGAGGCCTTCGAGCGCTTCGACTACCCGAACGAGATCGGCCCGGGGGTGTACGACATCCACTCGCCGCGGGTGCCGAGCAAGGAGGAGATGGTCAACCTGCTGCGCAAGGCGGCCCGGCGGATTCCGGCCGAGCGCCTGTGGGTCAACCCGGACTGCGGCCTGAAGACCCGCGCCTGGCCGGAGACCGAGGCGGCGCTGGTGAACATGGTGGCGGCGGCGCGGGCGTTGCGCGCCGCAGTCTGAAAACCGCGCTGGCTCCCGATGCGGCAGCCAATGCGCGTCAGAAGGTACCGCGCAGGGTCACCGAGACATTGCGCGGATCGCCCCAGTAGTAACCGGTCGGCGTCGGCGCCACCTGGCGGTAGTACTTCTTGTCGAACAGGTTGTTGGCGTTCAACTGCAGCGAATAGTTGTCGTTGAAGCGGTAGTTGACCATCGCGTTGTACACCGCATACCCCGACTGCGAGGCTTCGGCGCTGCCGCTGCGGTTGTAGATGTCGCTCTGCGCCTGCACGCCGCCGCCCACGGTCCAGGCCTGCAGCTCGCCCGGCAGGCGATAGCTGGTGAACAGGCGCAGCAGGCGCTTGGGGTCGGTGGTACGGATCGGGTTGCCGTTGTTGCCGGTGGTGTCCTTGAGGTATTCGGTGGTGTTGTAGGTGTAGCCACCGGTCACGTTCCAGCCCGGCAGCACTTCGCCGGAAATCTCCAGCTCGAAGCCCTGGCTGCGGTTCTTGCCCGCGGCGACCTTGCAGTAGCCGCTGGTGTAGTTGGGCAGGCACGGGTTCGGCCCGCTGACGTCGTCCAGCGCGTTGCCGACCTGGTAGATGCGGAAGAACGCCAGCGAGGTGTTCAGCCGGCCCTCGTAGAACTCACCCTTGATTCCCGTCTCGTAGGCTTCGCCGGTGACCGGCTCGAGCACGGAGCCGGCGGCATCGGTGTTGGTCTGCGGGTTGAAGATCTCGGTATAGCTGGCGTAGGTGCTGAAGTTCTCGTTGAGGTCGTAGATCAGCGCGGCGTACGGCACGATCTCGTTGTCGACGCTGAACTTGCCGCTGGCCTTGGTGTTGTTCTCCTGCTCGTAGTCGTACCAGTTGGCGCGGGCGCCGATGATCGCGGTGAGCGGGTCGGCCAGGGAGATGCGCCAGGTGGCGTAGGCGCCTTCCTGGGTGGTGCGGGTGCGCACCGGGTGGGCGGTGATGTCGATGTGCGGGTTGGCCAGGCTGGTCTTCGGGTCCCAGGTGCGGATGTCGAACACGCCCGACTGCACATTGTTGGTGGCCGAGGCGTAGGAGTCGTTGCGGATGCGCTCGACGCCCAGCATCAGCTCGTGGGTGCGGCCAAGCAGGTCGAACGGGCCATTTAGGGTCGCGCTGAGGTTGTTCTGCAGACTTTCGCCGCCATCGCCTTCGGTCACCTGGTAGCTCATCAGGTAAGGGTTGCGCGTCGGGTTGGCGGGACCGGTGGCGCGGCTGAAGTAGGTCTGCTTGAAGCCGTTGTCGTCCAGCTCGAAGTGGGTGCGCTGGGCCATCAGCTTGAGCGTCCAGTCGTTGTCGAAACGGTGCTCGAGCTCGGCGAAGGTCTGCAGGTTGCTGCGGTTCCAGCGGTTCCAGTCGGCGCCCAGGTAGGTGCTGCGGCCGAACGGCAGCGGCGAGCCGTCGTAGTCGGCCGGCAGGTTGCCCCAGGCCCCGGTGGCGTCGAGCTGGGTCCATTCCAGGCCGGTGGTCAGGGTGGTGCTGTCGTCGAGATCGAAGGCCATCACCCCGTACAGCACGTCCTTGCGCTCCTGGCGCGATTGCTGGAAGTGGTCTTTCTCGTCGTGCACCGCGATCACCCGGCCACGCACGTTGCCGGTCTCGGTCAGCGGCCCGGAGAGGTCGGCGACGTAGCGCTGGGCGTCCCAGGTGCCGAGAGTGACGCTGCCTTCGCCCTGGAACTCGTAGGTGGGGCGCTTGCGCACCAGGTTGACGGTGCCCGAGGGGTTGCCGGCGCCGCGCAGCATGCCGGTGGCGCCGCGCAGGACCTCGGCGCGGTCGAGGATCGCTGAGTCGCTCTGGATGAACGAGCCGCCGCCGCTGCTCTGCACCACGGTGGCGCCGTCGTACTGGATGGCGTCGATCTGGTAGCCGCGCGAGTAGTACTGCACCCGCTCGCTGTCGGTGAGGTTGACCACCACGCCGGGGGTCTGTTCGAGCAGGTTGGTGAGGTTGGTGATGTTCTGGTCGTCGATCCGTTGGCGGGTAACCACGGTCACCGACTGGGGGGTGTGGCGGATGCTTTGCGGGGTCTTGCCGATGGTCACCGCCCCGGTGGTGTAGGAGCCGCTGTGCTCGGTGGTCTCGCCCAGGCGGTTGCTGGAGATGCTGGTAGCGCCCAGCTGCAGGGCGTCACCGACGTCCAGGGCCGGGAGCAGCAGGAAGCTCTTGTCGCTTTCCTGCTGGACCTGCACGTCGCTGCCTTGCAGCAGGATCTGCAGGGCCTGGGCACTGTCATGCCGGCCTTGCACGCCCTGGGTGGTCTTGCCCCGCAGGCTGCCGGCGTCGAACGACAGGTTCAGCCCGCCCTGGCGCGCCAGCTGGTCCAGCGCGGCGGCCAGCGGGCCGGCCGCGATGTTCCAGTCGCGCTGCTGGCTCTGGCTGGCGGGCGCGGCAAGGGCGAGGGTCGGCGGCAGGCCGGCGCAGGCCACGCCCAGGCCCAGGGCGGCGGCGCGGATGGCATGGCGCAGGGGGGCGTTGCGGGGGGAACACGGGCGGATCATGAAGCGCTCCTGAAGGTTGGCAGACCACTGTTCGGGCTTGTTTCCTTCAGGCCGGACGAGAATGAGATTCCACCTCATTTATTTTTTACGATGTTTTCAGGCGGCGTCGATGCTCACCCAGAAGCGCGTGCGGTAGTCGACGCGCACCGGCAGGCTACGGGCTACCAGCAGCAGGATCTGGTCGCTGTCGGCCAGCTGGAAGGTGCCGGAAACCTTCAGCCCGGCCACCTCCGACGCGCAGCGCAGCAGGCCTGGGCGGTAGCGCGACAGTTCGTCGATGAACTCGCCCAGGGGCATCTGCTGCACGCTGAGCACGCCGTCGGTCCAGCCCCAGGGGTCGTTGTGCAGGGTGGCGGGCTGGAAGTCGCCCTGGGCGAACACCTGCAGCACCTCGCCGGGCTTGACCCGATGCGCGGCGGCAGAGGCGGGGAACAGCGTCACCTCGCCGCGGCGCACGGCCAGCAGCAGGCCCTGGGCGTTTTCCCGCAGCAGCAGCTGGCCGCCCTGGGTGCTCAAGGCGCCGACGCGGGTGTCGATGCTGAACGGGCGGTTGTCGTTGACATTGCCGTCCAGGCTGACCTCGCCGCGCAGCAGGGTCAGCCGGCGCTGCTCGGCGCTGTAGCGCAGGTCGATGGCGCTGGCGGTGTTCAGGCGGATCAGGCTGCCGTCGCTGGCCAGCAGCTCACGGCGCTCGCCGGTGGCGGTGCGGCTGTCGGCCATCAGCGCCGGCAGGCCCAGGGGCTCGCGCGCGGCCCAGCCGACGCTGGCGCCGAGCGCCAGCAGCGACAGCAGCTTGAGGTGGTCGCGCCGGCTCATGCGGCAGCGTTCGCTGCCGGCCAGGGTCTGGCGGCTCAGCTCGGCGGGCAGGCTGGCCAGTTCGTCGCCGAGGCTGCTGACCCGCTGCCAGGCCTGGGCATGCTGCGGGTGGCTGGCCAGCCAGCGCTGGAACTGCTGTTCGCTGCGTGGGCCGGGGCTGTCGTAGCGCAGTTTCACCAGCCATTCGATGGCCTGGTCGACCTGGGCCTGGGTCGGGTTCTGGTCAGGCATCGGCGTAGCGGATCCGGTAGCAGACACCCAGGGCCTTGGCCAGGTCGCGCTCGACCGTGGCCCGGGAGACGTCCAGGCGTTGCGCGACCTGGGTGAGGGTGAGGCCGTCGAGCTGGGCCAGCAGGAACGCCTGGCGCACTCGTGGCTTGAGGCGTTGCAGGGCGCGGTCGAGGCGTTCGAGGGTGTCGAGGATCAGCAGGCGCTGTTCCTCGCTGGGGGCTTCCAGCTCGGGCAGGCTGGCCAGGCTCTCGAGGTAGGCTTTTTCCAGGGCGCGGCGGCGGAACTGGTCGATCATCAGGCCGCGGGCGATGCTGCTCAGGTAGGCCCGTGGCTCCTTGAGCGGCGAGACCTGGCGCGCCTTGAGCAGGCGCACGAAGGTGTCCTGGGCCAGGTCCGCGGCGTGCTCACGGCAGCCGACCCGGGCGCCGAGCCAGCCGCGCAGCCAGCGGTGGTGCGCCTGATAGAGCAGATCGACCTGGGCCGGTTTCAGCGTGTCTTCGATCTGCATCGTCTGGAGAGCCTGCCCGGATAATGTGATTGTTAATAGTTCTCAATTCTATGCGGGGCGCTGCGGGCGGATCAATGGTATGCCAGTAGTTCGATGCGCAAGATTGAGCGTTTCACCGATGAACGGTTGCGCTAGGCTGGAGGATCGTGACGTGAGCGAATGCCCTTGATGATCCTTGCAGACCTTTCCCCGCAGGCCTTTGACGATGCCGCCGCCTGGCTGGCCGGGCAGGACCCGGACTGGGCGCGGCATATTGCCGCCGTGGGGCCTTGCCTGCACCGTGCCACGCCCGGGCGCGAGCCGTACGAGGCGTTGGTGCGGGCCATCGCCTACCAGCAGTTGCATGCGCGGGCGGCCGAGGCGATCCTCGGGCGATTGCTGGCGCTGTTCCCGGAGGGAGCGTTTCCCTCGCCCGAACAGTTGCTGACGGTGACGCCGGAGGCGATGCGCGCCTGTGGGCTTTCCGCGAGCAAGATCGCCACGGTTCACGGGATCGCCCAGGCGCGTGTGGCGGGCGTGGTGCCCAGCCGGGACGAGGCGCTGCATATGTCGGATGCCACACTGGTCGAGCGTCTTGTAGCGTTGCGCGGGGTGGGGCGCTGGACCGTGGAAATGCTGCTGATCTACAGCCTGGAGCGATCGGATATCCTGCCGGTGGATGATTTTGGCGTGCGCGAGGGGTATCGGCGCATGAAGGGGCTGGACAAGGCGCCGACACCTGCGCAGATGCGGGTATTGGGCGGGGCGTGGAGCCCTCATCGCACCGTGGCGGCCTGGTACCTGTGGCGGGCTTGAAGCTTTCCTGCATGGCCCTATCGCGGGGCAAGCCCGCTCCCACAAAGATGGACCACGCTCTCGTGGGAGCGGGCTTGCCCCGCGATAGGGCCCGTGAAAACACCGCAAGAATCGGAGTTCCACGCATCATCCACCCTGCCAGGCTGACGGTATCGAATCCCAGGAGAGGCCCCTGATGAAGCCCGCCCCGACCACCTACACCACCGACGCCGAACGCTGGCACGCCGTGCAGGCCCGCGACACCGCCGCCACCGGCCATTTCGTCTACGCCGTGCGCACCACCGGCGTGTATTGCCAGCCCGCCTGCAAGTCGCGCCTGGCCAAGCGCGAGAACGTCGAGTTCTTCGGCAACGCCACCCAGGCCGAGGCCGCCGGCTACCGCCCGTGCAAACGCTGTAAGGGCGGGCAGGGCAGCCGGCGCACTGAGCTGGTGGCCTGCGCCTGTCGCCTGATCGAGGCCAGCGAGACCGCGCCCAACCTCGACCAGCTTGGTAGTGAGCTGAACGTCAGTCCGTTCCACCTGCACCGCCTGTTCAAGGCCGAGACCGGCCTGACCCCCAAGGCCTATGCCTCGGCCTTCCGCGCCCAGCGCCTGCGGCAGCATCTGGACGCCGCCGGCAGCGTCACCGAAGCCATCTTCGACGCCGGCTACAACTCCAACAGCCGCTTCTACGAAAGCGCCGGTGAGCGCCTGGGTATGCGGCCGAGGGAATACCGTGCCGGCGGCCAGGGCGCGACCATCCGCTTCGCCCTGGCCCAGTGCGCCCTTGGCGCGATCCTGGTGGCCCAGAGCGAACGGGGCATCTGCGCGATCCTGCTCGGTGACGAGCCCGAGCCCTTGCTCAAGGACCTGCAGGACAAGTTCCCCAAGGCCCAGCTGATCGGTGGCGATGACGCTTTCGAGCGGCTGGTGGCGGAGGTGATCGGCTTTGTAGAGGCCCCGGCCCTGGGTCTGGCGCTACCCCTGGATGTGCAGGGCACCGCGTTCCAGGAGCGGGTCTGGCAGGCGCTGCGTGAGGTGCCGGCCGGGACCACGGTCAGCTACACCGACATCGCCGAGCGCATCGGCGCGCCCAAGGCCGTGCGGGCGGTGGCCCAGGCCTGCGCGGCCAACGCGATCGCCGTGGCCATTCCCTGCCACCGGGTGGTGCGCCGCGACGGCGACCTCAGCGGCTACCGTTGGGGCATCGAACGCAAGCGCCAGCTGCTGGACCGAGAGACGGCACTCTCCTGAGCCTCCAGACCGCGTAGAATTCACGCCCTGTCGAGTTGTGTAGAGGAACATTCGATGAGGCGTGTCAGCCTTGACCGATTCTATGCGGGGATTTTCGCCCTGCTGTTGTGCCTGGCCGTGCCGGCCTGGGCCGCGCCAGCCACGCCGGTATCGCGCCTGGCCGTGGCCGAGCAGCAGGTGCTGGACGAGAACGCCAGCCTGGAGGAGTTGAGCGAACGGCTCGACCAGATCCGCCAGGGCGTCACCAGCAACGCCAACGACGACCTGCTCGCGCAGTTGCGTCAGTCGGCCTTGCAGGTGCAGCGCCAGGCCGATGTGCTGGTCACCCAGCGCACCGCCGACGTGCAGCGCCTGGACGACCAGCTCAACGTGCTCGGCCCGCCGCTGGAGGAGGAGGCCGAGAGCCTGACCCGCCAGCGCAAGCAGCTCAACGACGAAAAGAACAAGCTGGTCGCCGAGCAGAAGGACGCCACCACGCTGACCCAGTCGGCCCGTGACCTGTCGACCCAGATCGTCAACCTGCGCCGTAGCCTGTTCAACTCGCAGATCACCAGCCGCGCCGCCAGCCCGCTGAGCCCGGCATTCTGGTCGAGCCTGATCCGCCCCACCGACGACGACGTGGCGCGCCTGCGCGACCTGCGTGGCGAGGTGTCGGACGCCATGGCCAGCGCCTTCAGCGCCGAGCACCGATGGCTGTTCATCACCGCGCTGGTGGCGGCGGTGCTGGTCTGGACCCTGGTGCGCCGGGTGCTGGAGCGCCTGCTGGCCGATGCCATGATCCGCTGGCTGCCCGAAGGTCGCCTGCGCCGCAGCGCCCTGGCGCTGAGCGTCAGCCTGGCGACCCTGGGCACCATCTCCGGCTCCGTGTCGCTGCTGCGCTGGGGCCTGGAGAGCAGCGCCGACCTTGGCACGGACCTCGCCAGCCTGACCAACCATATCCTCGCCCTGGTGATCTTCAGTGCCTTCATCTCGGGCCTGGGTCGCGCCATGCTGATGTTGCAGCGCCCGTCCTGGCGCCTGCCGCCGATCGCCGACGAAGTGGCCAGTGCCCTGGGCTGGTTCCCCAAGGTCCTGGCCCTGGCGCTGATGGTGCTGCTGACCCAGGAGCGCATCAACAGCGTGATCGGCACCAGCCTGGCGCTGACCCTGGCCACCAACGGCCTGACCGCGCTGGTGGTGTCGTTGCTGTTCGTCGTGGCCCTGCTGCGCTATCGCCGTGCCCACCGCCAGCATGACCTGGAGCGGCCCAAGGGCCTGGCCGGGCTGATCCCGTTCGTGATCGTGGTGTGGGTGCTGGCGATCCTGCTGACCCTGCTTGCCGGCTACCTGACGCTGGCCTACTTCCTTACCGCCAAGCTGCTGTGGATCAGCGTGGTGGTGGTCTGTGCCTACCTGCTGGTCACGGTGTTCGGCGACCTGTGCGAGACCTTGCTGTCGCCGCGCCAGCCCGGTGGCCTGGCGCTGGCCTCGGCGCTTGGCCTGCAGCAACGCCACCAGGCCCAGGCCAGCACCGTGCTGGCGGGCATCGGCCGCACGCTGCTGCTGTTCGCCGCCGCGTTGCTGGTGTTCATGCCTTCGGGCACCAGCCCGGGCGAGCTGCTGCTGAGCCTGGCGGACTGGGACGGCACCGGCGGCAAGGTGCTGGGCAACCTGAACATCGTGCCCCAGGACATCTTCCTGGCCGTGGCGATCTTCCTCGGAGGCTGGTTCGCCATTCGCGTGGTCAAGCGCTGGCTGAGCGAGCGACTGCTGCCGGAAACCGACATGGACGCCGGCATGCGCGCCTCGCTGGTGACCCTGGTCGGCTACCTGGGCTTCCTGTTCCTGGCCATGCTGGTGATGTCCACCCTGCACATCAACCTGACCAGCCTGACCTGGGTGGTCAGTGCGCTGTCGGTGGGTATCGGTTTCGGCCTGCAGCAGATCGTGCAGAACTTCATCTCCGGCCTGATCCTGCTCACCGAGCGCCCGGTGAAGGTGGGCGACTGGGTGAGCCTGGCCGGTGTCGAGGGTGATATTCGCCGGATCAACGTGCGCGCCACTGAGATCCAGATGTCCGACCGCTCGACGGTGATCGTGCCTAACTCGCAGTTCATCTCGCAGAACGTGCGCAACGTGACCATGGCCAATGCCCTGGGGGTGGTCAGCGTTACCCTGACACTGCCGCTGGAAACCGATGCCAACCATGTGCGCGAGCTGCTGCTGGCGGCGTACAAGGAGCATGAGTCGATCCTTGATGCGCCGGCCACGTCGGTGACTTTCAAGGACCTGACGAGCAGCGGCATGGTGATCGGTGTGAGCGGTTACGTGGCGTCGCCCCGGCAGGTGTCGGGCACGCGCAGCGACCTGCTGTTCACCATCCTCGGGCGTTTGCGAGACGAAGGCATTGCACTGTCGTCGCCGCAGAGCATGGTGTTGGTGCAGGAAAATGGGCGACCGGCCGACGAGCCGGCGTGAGGCCATCTCGGCTCTTGTAGGAGCGGCCTTGTGCCGCGAAAGGGCCGCAAAGCGGCCCCGACGATCTTTGCTCAACACTGAAATCTGGGGCCGCTACGCGGCCCTTTCGCGGCGCAAGGCCGCTCCTACAGGGATCGTGCAAGAATTGATGACGCGGGTTGGCCTCGCGATGTTTTCAATGCTGCTTGGCTCGTCGAATCCGCAGCAGGATGACCAGCAGCACCAACCCCGCCACCGGTGCCATCCCCAGCATCGCCTCCCGCGCCGTCAATCCCGCCCCCAGCACATTCAACCCGCCATACAGCAGCTTGAACAGGTTCAGCAGGTAGTAGGTGATGGCAATGATCGACAAGCCTTCCACCGCCCGCTGGATCTTCACCTGGGCGTCGGCCCGGGCATTGAGGCTGCGCAGGATCTCGGCGTTCTGCTCCTCCATCTCTACCTGTACCCGGGCTTGCAACAAGTCGCCCAGGTTGGCGACGTTCTTCGCCAGCTGTTCCAGCCGCTGCTCGGTGGCCGCGCAGTAGCGCAGGGTCGGCTTGAAGCGTCGCTCGATGAACACCCCCAGGCGCTGGCAGTCGGCGACATGGCTCTCACGCAGTTCGCCCAGGCGTTCGAACACCAGCTGCGCATAGGCCTGACTGGCGCCGAAACGATGGCGGGTCTGCACCGTGCGGTCGACCACCTGGCGCGACAGGTGGGCGATGGCTTCGAGCAGGGCCTTGGAGTCGTGTGCCGCGCTGCTGGCGCCGCGCTCGGAAAGGCTCACCAGGGTGGCGTCGAAGTCGTCCAGCTCCTGGCTCAGGGCCTTGGCCGTGTCCAGGGTCAGCGAGGCCATCATGCGGTAGGTCTCGATCTCCAGCAGGCGGCGGATCATGCGGCCCTGGCGGTAGGCGTTGAGCCGGCGGTTGATGAACAGGAAGCGGTTGGTGCCGTCCTCGGTCAGGCGGAAATCGCTCCACACCACCGCATCGCCGCCGCCGACGCTGGACCCGCAGGGGTCCTTGAAGCCATAGCGGCCGAGGTCGAGGTCCTGTTCGTCGCGAACCAGTACCTGCACGGCGTTGATCACCTGCGCCGCCTGCGGGGCGATGGCCTCGGCGAGCACGGCGGGCAGGGGTTGCCAGTCGCTGTCATGGGTCGTGCAGGGCACCACCAGGGTCAGGGTGAAGAATTCGGTGTGGCGTTCCCACTTGAACGGGTGGCCGTACAGCCGGGTGATGCCCTGGGCCGCATGGGTATCGGGGGCCTCGGGGCAGCAGCGTTGCAACAGGGCCTGGCAGGCGCTGGCGTCGCCGAGCACGGCAAGGTGGAAGACATGCGCCGGGTCGTCGAAGTACAGCGACGGGCGGGCGTGCAGTTCGTTGTGCAGGGCGGTGCGAAGAGGATGCATGGGTGGGCTGGCCTGGTGTTGTGATTGTGGGGCTACCAGGAGGTGTGACTTCGCAGGGCAGGGCAAAAGTCACGAGGTGCCGGGGCCGTGTGTTCGGGATTTACACCTGCCTGTGTAGGAGCGGCCTTGTGCCACGAAAGGGCTGCGAAGCGGCCCCGGCGATCTGTCTCGTGGCGCAGACCCTGGGGCCGCTACGCGCCCCTTTCGCGGCACGAGGCCGCTCCTACAGGGATCGCGCAGGGCAGGTCTCCTGGCGTCAGCCGCAAGAGCAGCGGTTCAGCGCATGTTCCGCCAACGCCCGCCCCATCTGCATGTTGTGCGCGGCGTTCACCAGCATTCCCAGTCCGGGTTCGCCGGCCAGGGCGCAGCAGTACTCGTCGATGGTGTCTTCGATACCACGCATCAGCTGGATGGCGTGAAGCAGCGCTTCGGTGGTGGGCATATCGTCGTTGATGGTGAAGAAGGGGCGGTTGAGCGGTTTGGCAGGGGGTGGATCAGGAACGATCTTTTTCATCGCAAATCTCCCAGATTAGTCAGGAGCTGCACGCTGATCCCTCTCACAGGATTGGGTGGCAGCTGTACGCAGGGTGAGAGACCGGAAACCTGGGAACCCGGCCAGGACGAATCCTGCCCGCGCACAGCTGCCGCAAAGGCTGCAAACCAGATCTCAGGCTCTCACACCTGATCGTCAGAACGACGACCTGGGGAAGTTAGTCCTGCTGATGGCCCTCGACAATTCAGACGCGTCGGCAGCGTGCGTAGGATAGTTCCCAAGTCCACTCGAGCTGAAGCAACTGGTTTCAATCTCGGAATGTTCTGACGTGCAAGCCAAAGGGAACAAGGTCAATCTAAGCGTGACATGAGCAGTCTTGGCGTAACGCAAATTGATATCTGGCTATACATTTGCGTTACGCAGGAGTAGTCTTGTCTGGTCGACATCCTTCGTCGATTCAGTGCCCCGTGAAATGGGCTGGGAGTCACCAATGAGCGATTTACAGATCAAGGATCGGAGTAAGGCCGTACCTCTGAACATGCGGGTGGCCGAGCATCGCAGAGACCTCATCGATGCCGCCGTGGAGATTGTGGGCGGTGACCGCACCAGCTTCGTTCTCGATGCGGCTTGCCGACGCGCTGAGGAAGTACTGATGGAGCGCCGGTTGTTCCTGCTTGATGACGAAGCCTTCGATCAATTCACCCAGGCGCTTGAAGACAACCCCATCAGGAGCAATGAATGCGTGAAGAAGCTGTTGGCAAGGCCGAAGCGCTGGAGCTGAGCGCTCCGCAGAAGCTCGAAGCGTTTCATGAGTTAGGTCAGTTCGACTGTGGAGAGGCGTCGATCAATGGCTACCTTCGAGAAAAGGCTTACAAGGCGCAGATAGCGAAGCACGCAGTGGTGTATGTCACTTGCTTCAAGGGCACGTCAGTTGTGGCCGGTTACTACACGCTTTCGTCGGGATCTGTGGCGCGTGCCCATGGTTCTTCTGCAAGCGTGCGACGCAATGCTCCAAATGACTTGCCGGTGGTGGTGCTGGGGCGAATGGGGGTAACCCTGAGAGCTGCTGGGCAAGGGGTCGCAACCGACCTTTTGCAGGATGCTGTCGAGAGAGCTCTGGTGGCATCCGAGATCGTCGGATGTGTTGCAATGATCGTGCATCCACTTGATGCGCGTCTGGAGCGTTTCTATGCCAACGCTGCGGGGTTCACATCCTGTCCACAGCTGTCACCGAAGACGATGATGCTTGCTCTGCGGTGACAGCTGCTGATCTATGTCCGATCACTTTTTTTCAGGTTTCGTGAATAGCTGATCGGCAATCATTCGGCCACGCTCCATTCCTTCCGGAGTAAGCCAGACTGACTTTGCTTTGCCCCAGGGCTTGGTGATGAACGCCTTCTCGTGCAGTTTGTTCATCACCTGAAAATCAAAGCCCTTCCAGGCATTGCCGTTGTTGAAGCTGAACGTCGCCAGCAGGGCCAGTACGGCATCCTCGATGAGTTGATCGTCATATTCCATGGAATCACTCCTCTTGCAGACTCACTATCAGCGTAAAGCAAAAGGCCCTTGCCGTTCGAGCCGGCAAGGGCCTTTTCGTCATTGGAGCTGTCAGCCCAAACACCGCGTCACATGCTTCACCGACTGATACCCCGAAAGCCCCCAAGGCCCAAGCTCTCGGCCAATGCCGCTGCCCTTGGTCCCGCCCCACGAGGTTTCGACGAACACCGCCTGCACCGAATTGATCCACACATGCCCGACCTCCAGCGCATCGGCCACGCGCTCGGCGCGGTCCAGGTCGGCGGAGCAGACAGTGGCCACCAGCCCGAAGCGGCTGTCGTTGGCCTGGGCGATGGCCTCGGCCTCGTTGCCGAAGCGCCGTGCGCAAAGCACCGGGCCGAAGATCTCCTCGCTCCACAGGCGGCTGCTCACTGGCACATCCACGTACAGCGTCGGGCTGACGAACCAGCCGTCGCGGTCCAGCGCCTTGCCGCCGGCCAGGCACTTCAGGCCCTCTTCGCGGGCGGTGGCGAAATAGCCGGCGACCTTGAGCCACTGCGCCTGGCTGGTCAGCGGCCCCATGTCCACTTCTTCCTCCAGCGGGTTGCCCACGCGCAATGCTTCCAGCGCCGCCTGCAAGCGCGGCAGCAGGGCGTCGGCGATGCCGTCCTGCACCAGCAGGCGCGAGGTGGCCGAGCACATCTGCCCGGCGTTCCAGGTGATGCCGGCGACGATCCACTCCACCGCCTGGTCGACATCGCAATCGTCGAACACCACGATGGCCGACTTGCCGCCCAGCTCCAGCGTCACCGGCCGGCACTGGGCGGCGGCGGCGCGCATCACCTGGCTGCCAACGCCGTTGCTGCCGGTGAACGACAGCTTGTCCAGGCCGTTGTGGCCACTCAGGGCGGCGCCGGTCTCGGCCTTGCCGCCCACGATGTTCAGCACGCCGGCCGGCAGGCCCAGCACCTCGGCGATCTGGCCGTAGGCCTGCTCGATCAGCGGGGTGACCTCGGAAGGTTTGAGCACCACGGTGCAGCCGGCCGCCAGGGCCGGGGCGAGCTTCCAGGCACTGGTCACCAGCGGGAAGTTCCACGGCACGATCAGGCCGACCACGCCCACCGGTTCCAGACGGGTGCGGGCAGTGAAGCCCGGCGCGGCCAGGGGCACGTCGCGGTTCTTCGCCGGCAGTTGCTCGGCGAGGTCTGCGTAATAGGCGAAGGTGGCGATGGCGTCGTCCAGGTCGATTTCGGCCTCATGGCGCGGCTTGCCGTTGTTGCGCATCTGCAGGGCGATCAGTTCGTCGCGGCGCTGACCCAGCTGTTCGGCGAAGCCGCGCAGGTAGGTGGCGCGCTCGGCGGCGCTGACCGTCTTCCACGATGCCAGAGCACGGCGCGCGGCAGCCACGGCCTGGTCGACCTGGGCGCTGCTGGCGGCCATCAGTTCGGCGAACGGCTGACCGTCGGACGGGTTGTGCACAACGATGCAGTCGCTGCCCTGGCCTTCGACCCAGCGGCCGTCGATGTAGTGAGGTGTGGTCATGGTCGGATTCCAGTCAGGCCATTTCGGCGGTGGTCACGGGCTTTACGGGCGTACTTTTGCAGCGCACCCAGCGCGGGCCACGAGGGCCGTACACGCCAGCGGGTTCAGGGAACAGGTTGAGCAGGATCAGGTACAGCACGGCGGCGATGCCGAGGGTCACCGGCAGGCTCAGGTCGATACCGCCGGCCAGTTCGCCCAGCGGGCCGACGAACTGCCCGGGCAGGTTGACGAAGCACAGGCCGATGGCCGCGCTGGGAACCCACGCGCCCATGCCGCGCCAGTTCCAGCCATGGTCGAACCAGTAGTGACCGCCCTGCTGGCCACGGGTGAACACCTGCAGGTCGTCGGCGTGGTAGAAGCCGCGGCGGGTGATCAGGCCGAGGATCATGATCACCATCCACGGGCTTGTGCAGGTGATGATCAGCACGGCGAAGGTCGACACGCTCTGCACCAGGTTGAAGGTAAAGCGGCCGACGAAGATGAAGCCGATGGCCAGCACGCCGATCAGCAGGGTGGCGGCGGCGCGGCTGAGCAGGCGCGGGAACACGCTGGACATGTCCAGGCCGGTGCCATACAGCGCCGTGGTGCCGGTGGACATGCCGCCGATCACCGCGATCAGGCACACCGGCAGGAAGAACCAGCCCGGCGAGATCGCCAGCAGGCCGCCGACGTAGTTGTTGGCGGCGATGTAGTCCGGCGCCTGGCTGGCCACCAGGGTGGCGGTGCACAGGCCGAACAGGAACGGGATCAGCGTGGCGGCCTGGGCCAGGATCACCGCCAGCATGATGCGTGACTTGGCGGTTTCGCGAGGGATATAGCGCGACCAGTCGCCGAGGAACGCGCCGAACGACACCGGGTTGCTCATGGCCAGGATCGCCGCGCCGACGAACGCCGCCCAGAAACCGGCCTGGCCGAGGTTGACGCTGCCGGCGTAGCCCGCGTCAAAGGGCCCGGCGAAGGCGAAGATGCCCAGCAGGAACAGCAGGCTCGAGGCCCACACCGCGATCTTGTTGACCCACAGCATGAAGCGAAAACCAAAGATGCACACCACCAGCACCAGCACCGCGAACAGGCCGTAGGCCAGGCCCAGGGTCAGGTCGGTTTCCGGCAGGCCGACCAGGCGCTTGGCGCCGCCGACCAGGGCATCGCCCGAGCTCCACACCGACAGCGAGAAGAACGCCACGGCGGTCAGCAACGACAGGAACGAGCCGACGATACGCCCGTGCACGCCGAAGTGCGCGCCGGACGATACCGCGTTGTTGGTGCCGTTGAGCGCGCCGAACAGGCCCATCGGCGCGAGGATCAGCGCGCCCACGCCGACGCCGAGCAAAATCGCCCAGACCCCGGCCTGGAATGACAGCCCGAACAGCACCGGGAAGCTGCCCAGCACGGCGGTGGCAAAGGTGTTGGCGCCGCCGAAGATCAGGCGGAACAGGTCCAGCGGGGCGGCGTCGCGTTGATCGTCGGGGATCTGTTCGACGCCATTGGTCTCGATACCGGTCGAGTGGCTCATGGTGATGCTCCAGCGCGAATGTTGTCGGCCGTCGGGCGGCCTTGTTGTGGGTGCGATGGCAGTGCGGCAGGGCCGCTTAAGGGAATCAGGCCGGCGAGACGACCGACAGGTGCTCGTGGCAGGCCAGCCAGCGTTCCCCGTGCAAGCGGAAGACGATGGTCTCGCGCTCGTTCAGGTCGAGGGTTTCGCTGGCCACGCGCAGGCGCGTGGCTACATCGTGCATGAAGATCGCCACGTCGCCCTGCAGGCTCACCTGCGCGTTGCTGGACTCACAGCCGAGCACGGCGAATCCGTCTGCCTGCCAGCTGGCCCAGAGTTCTTCGTAGGCGCGGCGTGACAGCAGCGGTTGCGGCACGGTGTGGAAGAGAAAGGTGGCGTCTTCGCTGAAGCAGGCGAAGTAGCGGGCGGTGTCGTTGCTGGCGAAGGCGGCGACGAGGTCGGCGGCGGCCTGCCGTACCTGGAGTGTCTGGTCCACGGGAGTGGCCTCACGGTTTATTGTGATTGTTGGTGAAGCGATTCTGGTGGCGGTGGGCGAGGGGAAAAATCGCTGTGGGCAAATAATCAGTTCAGGAAATCGTGAACCAATGGGGTGCTGTGCTTTACCCGGGTGTTGCCACTGGCTAAGGTGTCGACAGCCTTGACGTCATCAAGCTTCACGATCATTCCCACGCTTTCAGACCCGATGGACATTCCCATGAGCCAGTATCTGCCGCCACTGACCGTGACACCGCGCATGCTGGCGCTGGTTGCCGATATCAGCGAGCAGGTGGGTGCACTTACGGCTAATCGGGAAGTGGCGCTTACCCCGCAACTGCGCCGGGGCAACCGCATTCGTACCATCCAGGCCTCGCTGGCGATCGAAAACAATACACTGAGCGTCGAACAGGTCACTGCGGTTCTGGAAGGGAAGCGGGTACTCGGCCTGCCGCGTGAAATCCAGGAGGTGCGCAATGCCTTTGCCACCTATGAAGCGATGAGCGGCTGGCTGCCCGAGCGTCAGTCTGATCTGCTGGCTGCCCACAAGCTGCTGATGATGGGGTTGATCGATGACGCCGGTCAGTTTCGCCAAGGAGGTGTCGGCATCTATCGCGGCCAGCGCCTGTTGCACATGGCACCGCCTGCCAGTCGCTTGCAGCCGCTGATGCATGACCTGCTGCGTTGGCTGGGCGCCAGTGACTGGCACCCGTTGATCAGCAGCTGCGTCTTTCATTACGAATTCGAGTTCATCCATCCTTTCGCCGATGGCAACGGGCGGATGGGGCGTCTGTGGCAGACGCTGATACTGAGCCACTGGCGCCCGGTACTCGCCTACCTGCCGGTGGAGTCGGTGATCTGTGCCCAGCAGGAGGCGTACTACGGTGCCTTGGCGGCTGCGGATCAGGCTGGCGAGGCCACGCCCTTTGTCGAGTTCATGCTCCAGGCACTGCGGCAGGCATTGGCCGAGGCGAGTGAGACCGACCAAGTAACCGACCAAGTAACCGACCAAGTAGCACGATTACTGGAGGTTCTGAAACCGGGTGTCGCGCTGCGCGCCAATGAACTGATGGAGCGCCTCGAGCTGTCTCATCGGCATACCTTCAGAGCGAACTACCTCAAACCGGCGCTGGCGGCCGGTCTGATCGAGATGACCGATCCGGCAGCCCCGCGCAGTCCGATGCAGCAATATCGTCGTACCTCACGATAGCGGCGCCCGCCTCACTGTTCTTCAGGTAGAACTCTGAGGGTTCACCCATGGGCCTACCGGCCCGCGTCTCTCCTCTCTACCGTTAGCCCTGTCGCCCGTCTGGCCCCAGGCCGCACGGGCATCTCCCACGGCTCGCCGACTGACGGTCGCTTCGTTCAGCCTGCGTTGCCTACTCTCATAGTCCCCACTGTGGATGTGTGGGGCGCGGCCAGACCGCAGCGGCCAGGATGGCCTGTTCTCCACACCTGAAGGAGAGAACGATGAGCAATTTCTCGCAAGCCGCCAACTTCGAAGGCCAGGTGCCACGCATCGACCCCGACAACGCCACCATGCTGCTGATCGACCACCAGAGCGGCCTGTTCCAGACGGTCAAGGACATGCCCATGACCGAGCTGCGGGCCAATGCCATCACCCTGGCCAAGGTCGCCAGCCTGGCGAAGATCCCGGTCATCACCACCGCCTCGGTACCCCAGGGCCCCAACGGCCCGTTGATCCCGGAAATCCACGAGGCCGCGCCACATGCGCAATACGTGGCCCGCAAGGGTGAGATCAACGCCTGGGACAATCCCGAGTTTGTCGCCGCGGTGAAGGCCACCGGGCGCAAGCAGCTGATCATAGCCGGTACCATCACCAGCGTTTGCATGGCCTTCCCCAGCATCAGCGCGGTGGCCGCCGGCTACCAGGTGTTCGCTGTCATCGATGCGTCAGGCACCTACTCCAAGATGGCCCAGGAAGTGACCCTGGCGCGGGTGGTCCAGGCCGGCGTGGTGCCGATGGACACCGCCGCCGTCTGCTCCGAGGTCCAACGCACCTGGAACCGTCCGGACGCCGCCCAGTGGGCCGAGGCCTACAGCGCGGTGTTCCCGCACTACCAACTGCTGATCGAGAGCTACACCAAGGCCCAGGCCGTCGTCACCGGTCATGAGCAACTAGACTCGCAACGCAACTGAACCTGGCTGTTCCCTATCCAAGCAAGGAGATCCACCATGGCATTCCAATACAAGCGTCTGGACAAGAACAACGCCGCAGTCCTGCTGGTCGATCACCAGACTGGTTTGCTGTCGCTGGTGCGCGATATCGACCCGGACCGGTTCAAGAACAACGTGCTGGCGCTGGCCGACCTGGCCAAATACTTCAAGCTGCCGACCATCCTCACCACCAGCTTCGAGACCGGTCCCAACGGCCCGCTGGTGCCCGAGCTCAAGGAGCAGTTCCCCGATGCGCCCTACATCGCCCGTCCCGGCAACATCAACGCCTGGGACAACGAGGACTTCGTCAAGGCGGTGAAGGCCACCGGCAAGAAGCAGCTGATCATCGCCGGCGTGGTCACCGAGGTGTGCGTGGCTTTCCCGGCGCTGTCGGCGCTGGAGGAGGGTTTCGATGTGTTCGTGGTGACCGACGCCTCCGGCACCTTCAACGAGCTGACCCGCGACTCGGCCTGGCGTCGCATGGAGGCCGCCGGCGCGCAGCTGATGACCTGGTTCGGCGTGGCCTGCGAGCTGCACCGTGACTGGCGCAACGACATCGAAGGCTTGGGCACGTTGTTCTCCAACCACATTCCCGACTACCGTAACCTGATGACCAGCTACAGCAAGCTGGCCAAGTGACGGTGTGTCCGGGCCCCGGTGCCGGGGCCCGGATCCGCCTTGTCGGTTACGAGGTAATGGATGGCTCCACTGATTGCCTATTCCAGGCTTGCCCTGCGCCCCGGGCGCGATGTGCTGCTGTTCGCGCTGCGTACGGTGGTGGCGGGCCTGCTGTGTCTCTACCTGGCGTTCCTGTTCGACCTGGAACAACCGAAATGGGCGCTGATGACGGTGATCATCATCAGCCTGCCGCTGGCCGGCATGACCCTCAAGCGCAGCCTCGCGCAGGTGCTCGGCACCGTGATCGGCGCGGCGGTGGCCGTGCTGCTGATGGCGTTGTTCGCGCAGATGCCGTACACCCTGCTGGTCAGCCTGGCGCTGTGGCTGGGGCTGTGCACCGCCGGTGGCACCTTGCTGCGCTATACCGATTCCCATGCCTTCGTGCTCAGCGGCTTTACCGCGGTGGTGGTGGCCATGCTGGCCGTACCCGAGCCCGAGGGCACCTTCATGCTGGCCGTTACACGGGTTACCGAGACCTTGCTGGCGGTGGCCTGCGTGGCCGTGGTCAGCCTGCTGACGGCCCGCCCGCAGGCGGTGGCCAACAGCTATTTCGCCAAAGTCGACAGCCTGCTGAAACTGATCGCCCAGCATGCCGCCGAGGTGATCCGCACCGAAGAGGACGAGGCCGCATTCGGTCAGCGTCAGGCCCGGTTGATCGCCGAGGTCAGCGCGCTGGAGGGGTTGCGTCGGCACCTGTACTTCGATGCCCCGCACCTGCGCAGCGGCGATGGGCTGGTGCAACTGTTCGCCAACCAGCTGGTGCTGCTGGTTTCGCGACTGCTGGTGCTGCGCCAGCAGCGTGAACTGATCAAGGCGCACTGGCAGGGGCCGCTGCCCGCGGATATCCAGCTGCTGCGCGACGCCGAACTGGCGAGCCTGGATGCGCTGGCACGTGACGGTATGGCGCTCTCGGCAGCGGATCGCGAGGCCCTGCGCACCCTGCACAAGGGCTTCGATGACGCCGCCGACCGTGCGGAGTTTCTCAATGAGCCATTGCCCCCGCACCTGCGCGCCCTGGCCTGGGCCTTGCGCTGGGAGCAGGCGCGCCTGCTGCAGCAACTGGACGAGCTGATCGAGCTGAACGAGGCGATCCAGCAGGGCCGTCTGGCCAGTTGTCCCCAGCAGCAGGGGCGCGCCAGCGCCTTGCACCTGGACTGGCCGCTGGCGGCGATGAACGCCGTGCGCGCCTGCCTGGCCCTGTTGCTGATCGGCGGGTTGTGGATCGAGAGCGCCTGGGATGGCGCGCGTTCGGCGGTGATCCTGATGGGCGTGATGTGTTCGCTGATGGCGACCTTGCCTCGACCGCTGCTGGCCAGCCAGAACTACAACCGCGGGCTGTTGGTGGGCATGGGCTTGTCCGCGCTTTATCAGTTCGCCCTGCTGCCGCTGTTCACCGACTTCGAGATGCTTGCCCTGTGCCTGGCACCGTTGCTGTACCTGGCGGCGGTCGGCCTGGCCAACCCGATGACCGCGGGGATCGGCATGGGCATCGGTCTGATCAGCCTGCTGATGATCGGGCCGCAGAATGTCGGGGCCTATCACAACAGCGATATCCAGTGGTTCGAGTTCGCCGGTGGCTACCTGGTGGCCGGGGTGCTGGCGATGGCCGTGTTCGCGCTGGTCTTTCCGTTCAATGCGCAGAAACGCATCGCCCGATTGTTTCGCCAGACCCGTGAGGATGTGCGCCGCCAGGTGCTCGGGAGCGGTTCGCTGGCCGGGCAGTTCGCCTTCGAGAGCCTGCTGCTTGATCGCCTGTCGGCGCTGATTGGTCTGTTGCCGGCCGCTGCGGACATGACCTCGCGCGAGCGTGTCGAGTGCGCGCTGGTATGCCCGGCGCTGGCCATCGCCCTGGGCCAGGCGCGTGCCTTGTGCAACAGTGACCTGGCGTTACCGGCGGCGACCCGCACACGCTTGCGGGAAAGCCTGCAGGGCGTCGCCGACTTCGTCGGTGGCCAGGGCGCGGTGGCCCTTGATCCGCTGTTGCGGGAAATGGACGATCAGGCGCAGTTGCTCGATGCCCTGCATGGCGCGTCAGGGCAGATGGGGCGTGACGCCTTGCACCGACTGTTCATCCTGCGGGTGGCACTGGCGGTGGCCGGGCAGTTGCTGGCGCGTTATCGCCAGGTGCTGGAAGCTGAACGATCGCGGCTGTTGCCGGAGGTGACCAATGCCCATTGATTTCGAGGTAGGCGGGGTCTATCTGCCGCCCATCGCCCAGGCGCTGCTGCTGGCGCTGCCGTTGTTTGTGCTGGTCGATGCCCTGTTGCGCCGGGTGGGCGTGCTGGCATTCGTCTGGCATCCGGCGCTGTTCCAGGGTGCCTTGTACACCGCGATTTGCGCGGCCTTGTTGTTGTGGATGGGAGTGAGCAGGTAGATGTCGTCGATCAAGCCACTGTTGTCGCGCAGCCTGACCCTGGTCATGCTGGCCGTTGCCATCGTGCTGGGCTGGCTGGCCTGGACGCATTATACCCAGGCGCCCTGGACCCGCGACGCACGGGTGCGGGCCGATGTGGTCACCCTGGCCGCGGAGGTCAGCGGCCGGATCGTCGCCCTGCCGGTGCGGGACAATCAGTTCGTGCACAAGGGCGACCTGCTGTTGCGCATCGACCCGGCGCGCTATGAACTGGCCGTGCTGCATGCCCGGCGCGCGGTCGAGGTGGCACGGGCAGCCTTGGGGCAGTCGCAGGCGAACATCGTTGCCAACCAGGCGTTGCTCAAGCAGCGGCGTAGCGAGGAACAGCGCCGCGGCAAGCTGCAGTCACTGTCGGCCATTTCCGCCGAGGAGTGGGAAAAGTCCAAGACTGATGTGGCTGTGGCCCAGGCCGACCTGCTGCGCGAGCAGTCCAGCCTCGGCCTGGCGCAAGCCAATGTGCAACTGGCCGAAGCCACGCTGGAACAGGCACAGCTCGACCTGCAGCGCACCGAGGTGCTGGCGCCGGTCAATGGTCATGTCACCAACCTGCTGACCCGTCAGGGCGACTTCGCGCAACCGGGTGCCGCGTTGCTGGCGCTGGTGGACAGCGATTCGTTCCATGTCAGTGGCTACTTCGAAGAGACCAAGCTGCCGCGCATCGCCGTCGGCAGCCGGGCGCGCATCGTGCTGATGAATGGCCAGACGTTGCAGGGCACGGTGGAGAGCATCGCCTACGCCATCACCGACCGTGAGAACCAGCCGGGCAACCGCCTGCTGGCCAACGTCAACCCGAACTACACCTGGGTCAAGCTGGCCCAGCGCGTGCCGGTACGCCTGCGCCTGGAGCCCCAGGCTGCCGAGGCGCCTCCTTTGCGGGCCGGGACCACCGCCACTGTGACGATCCTCGAAGAATGACGGATGATGCAGCAGTGAGCCGTGGACGAGTGTTGCCGATGTTCGACCTGAACGACCTTTATCTCTATGCCAAGGTGGTGGAGCACGGCGGCTTCGCGCCCGCCGGGCGTATCCTTGGCCTGCCCAAGTCACGCCTCAGCCGGCGCGTGGCCAAGCTCGAGGAGCGCCTGGGTGTGCGCCTGATCCAGCGCTCCACGCGGCAGTTCCAGGTGACCGAGGTGGGCCTGGAGTATTACCGCCATTGCCTGGGCATGCTCGAGCAGGCCGTTGCCGCCGAGGATGCGGTCGAGCGCAACCGCGCCGAGCCTCGCGGCATCGTGCGCCTGGCCAGCAGCACCGCGCTGCTCGATTCGCGCCTGGCGCCGATGCTGGCGAGCTTCATGGCGCAATGCCCGGTGGTCGAGCTGCTGGTCAAGAGCTACAACCGGCGGGTGGATGTGATCGGCGAGGGTTTTGACCTGGTGCTGAGCGTGCAGCACCAGCCACTGGAAAGCAGCGAGCTGATCATGCGTCGCCTGGCCCCGAGCCGGCAGTGCCTGGTGGCTGCGCCGGGCCTGCTGGCCGAACACGGGCGCCCGGTGTCGCCGGAAGGGCTTCAGGCTCTGCCGAGCTTGAACTGGGGCGCCAATGTGCAGGACGCCAGCTGGATGCTGGTCGGGCCCGCAGGCGCCGAGGTTGCCGTGCGCCATCGCCCCCGTGTGGTGTCGGACGACCTCGCGGTACTGCGCGAGGCCGCCCTGGCCGGCGTGGGTGTGGTGCTGCTGCCCGAGGAGGCAGTGCGCGACGATCTGGCTGGCGGGCAGCTGGCGCATGTCCTCGACGACTGGGCGCCCCGGGAAGGGGAGGTGGTGGCGCTGTTCCCTTCCCGTCGCGGGTTGATGCCCGCGGTGCGCAAGCTGATCGACTACCTGGCCGATGCCTTCGAGCAGGAGCAGCAGGCCGTTACGCCGGTTCGCGCTCGCTGAAGCCAGGCACGGCAGGTGGACGCGCCGACCAGAACGCCAGGCCCGCCGCCAACGCGGTCAGCGCGGCGCCAGCCCAGGGGGTGGCCGCCAGCGTAGCGCCGGTTATCACCGCGCCGCCGATGGCCGAGCCGAGCCCGACGCCCAGGTGCATGGCCGACAAGTTCAGGCTCATGCCGGCCGGGAAGGTGTCCGCGCCACGGGTCGCCAGGTAGCTCTGCACCACCGGCGAGGTGGTCCAGCTCAGCCCGCCCCAGAGCATCATCGCCGGCAGGAACAGCCAGGGCGTGCCGACGCTCAGGGGCAATACCAGCAGGCTGGCGAGATAGAGCAGTGGCGCCAGGGCGATGGAGCGACCTGCACCGAGCCAGTCCGCCATCCAGCCGCCGACATAGCCGCCCGAGACGCCGGCGATACCGAAGACGGCAAACAGGGCCGCCAGCCATTGCACCGGTATGTCGGCGACCTGTCGGGCATAGGGGGCGAGGTAAGCGAACACCGTGAAGTGCCCGGCGATCATCAACAGCGATACGCCCTGGGCGGCCACCAGGCGGCTGTCACGCAGATGCCGCAGGTAGCTGCCCAGGGCGATGCGTTCGCTGCTCTGCAGTTGCGGCAATCCGCGCCAGGCCATCAGCAGCACTGCGATCGCCAGCAGGCTCAGGCCGGTGAACACCCCGCGCCAGCCCAGCACGTCGCATAGCAGCATTCCGGCGGGCACGCCCAGCACTAGTGAACTGCAGATACCCATGAATATCACGCCGATGGCTCGGCCACGCAGGGCCTCGGGTACCAGGCGCGTGGCCATCAGGGTGCAGGTCAGGCAGGTGAGGGCGCTGGTCGTGGCCATGCCGATGCGGGCGAGCAGCAGCGCGGTGTAGCCGGGCGCCAGGGCCGCGGCGAGGTTGCACAAGGCGAACAGGGCCAGGGTGATGCAGAGCAGTCGCCGCAACGGGAAACGGGTGGTCAGCAGGGGAGAGAAGGGTGCGGCGAGGGCGAAGCTCAGGGAGAAGACCGTGGTCAGTTGTCCGGCGATCCCCAGCGGGACTTGCAGGCCATCGGCCAGGGCCGGCAGGATGCCGACCGTGATGTTTTCCGCCATGCCCGTGGCGAATGTCGCCAGGGCCAGCAGCCAGATACGCGGGCTCATGTGTTGCCTCCGATAAACGGGCCGGCCAAGGTCCGGACCCATTTGTCCCGACGGTTGACCGGCAGTGGTCAGGTCCATCGGGTTTCGAGGCAGTGCTTCGGTTATCCCGGTTCAAGCAGGAGGGATTGTAGACGGTTGTGCGCAGGCGATGAAGCCTTGGGTTCTTTCAGGCTGAACAGGACTCTATGGGCTGGGAGGTCGCGCAGGGAATCATCACCAGCGTGGGAGCGGGCTTGCCCCGCGATTATCTGCATGGCACCGGCTTCGCCGGTGATCGCGGGGCAAGCCCGCTCCCACGCTGGTGATGCTGCAAAGCTGTTCCCGATGGGTTAAATCCAAGTCTTCTGGCAGTCAGTCGTGTGAACACTCGACTTTTTCCGCCCCAAACGCAACGCGGGGCCAGCCCGCTCCCACAGGCTCAAGGCTGAACCTGTGGGAGCGGGCTGGCCCCGCGAATACGAAATGCCTTGAAGATCACAGCGTGATCGGCTTCAACTTGAGTCCCATGGCCTGGGCCCGCACCGCTGCGCCGCTGAAGGCTGCCGCATTGCCAGGTGGTGGCGTGGGACCGTGCACATGCCCGGCCAGCTCGGTGTTCATCTCCTGGACCAGGTCGAGTAGGTCGCAGAGCACCTGCAGCACGTTCACCGCCTCGGAACCCAGCCAGGTCTTCGGCGCCTGCAGGCGCTGGCTAATTTTCACCACGCTGTGGCGCAGGCCCTCGATCCGCTCCTGGACGTCGCCGCCGATCGCCGCGTTGAGCTTCTGCCCCACCGCCAGGTTCAGGTCGCGCCCGGTGGCCTGGTGCAGGTCGTCGAGGGCGGCCAGGCTGGCGGAGCCGCCGGACAGCAGCTTGAGCGCGCCGAGGGCCTCGATCTTCTTCACCCCGCCGACGGTCTCGGTCGAGTGGTCGTCCACGTTCCGGGCATGGCTCTGGAACTGCTCGGTGTTGGCCAGCGCCTCGACCTCGCGCTCGATCGCCTTGTCGCGGATCCGGCCGTCCGTCTGCCGCAGCCAGTTGCCGTCGGCGTCGGCGCGTTGCTGGCAGGCCTCGCTGTGCTGCCACACCAGGTCGCCCTTCGGCACCTTGGGCAGGCTCAGCCCGTGGGGCAGGGTCTGCTGGATGAACGGCTTGTGCGGCAACCCGTAGGCGAACGACAGCACCACGGTGGTGCCCTCCTCGGGGAAGCCGAACATGCCGCGCTCCTGGCCGCCCATGGGCGCCGGCAGCGGCAGGCTGGTGAACACCGGCAACGCCGGGTCGGGCTCGCCGTCCGGCAGCAGCACCTGGACATCGACGCCGAAGCGCGGGCGGAAATCGTCGCACAGCCCGGGCGCCGTCGGCGCATCGGGCACCGCGACCACGCGGCCGAAGCGCGGCAGGTGATAGCCGCCGGTGATTTCGGGGAACTGGCGCGCTACGGCGCGGCGGATTGCGTCTTCCATCGTATGGCCATCTGGCTGTCGGCCAGCGCGACGTGGGTCACGCGCTCGCCGTGGTTGATCGGTGCGCCCGGACGCAGCCCCGGCAGGGCCGCAATGCAGGCGCTCTGGTTGCCCTGGTAGTTGTCGAACAGCTCCATGGGCAGTTGCAGCGCGGGGCGCGCGCCGAAGTAGCTGTCGGCCCAACTGCCCACGTATACCTCGCCGTTGCCCTGCTGCTGCCAGATGAAGTCGGGGATGTCGAAGACCTGGGCCAGGCTTTCCATGGCCTGGAAGCCGGCGGCCAGGCTGTAGAAGAACGGCGCGCGCACCGACGCGTAGGGCCGCTCGGGCACGCGAAAGCGCAGGCCGGTCTGCTGGCCGACCTGGTCGAGCACGCCGCGCAGGTCGACGTGGCGCAGGTTCATCGGCAGCGGCCTGGCCAGGATCGCCGCCAGTTCCCGGCAGAACAGCAATTGCTGGCTGGCGTTGGCACTGGTGCAGCGCTCGACGTAGCCGATGAAATGCCGTTGCAGCGGGCTGTCGTTGTAGCCGATGTCGAGGGTGACCAGGCCCTTGAGGGGCGCGTCGGCCCGGACGATGAAGGTCGCCCGCCCCGGGTTGCGCAGTTCCAGGCGCACATCCGCCCTGACCAGGTCGTAACGCTCGCCGCCGACATTGAGTACCTGATGCAGCTTCATGACTTCTCTCCCAGCCAGTCATCCACTTTTTTCAGCAGGCGCTCGAAGCTGGTCAGCTCCGGGTCCTTCTCCTCTTCCTCCTCTTTCGCGCCCACCGCCGCCCCTGGAGCGGCCTGGGCCTTGACGCGTTTTTTGGCGCGGCGCTTCTCGACCTTTTCCGGGTTGGAGGTCTTTTCGGCCAGGCCAAACTGCACCCGCCAGCAGGCCAGCGAGTCGTCTTCCCGGGCGCTGACGCTGTCGGCGAAGCGCACCTGGCGGATGCCGAAGGCCTCGGCGGTGTCGTTGACGATGCGGTAGGTCTTGAGCTGTCCGCCGCTCTCGGTGGCTTCGGCCAGGCGCATCAGGCTGCGCAGCCAGGTGCCGTTGACGTAGGGGATGGTCAGGGTGACCGTGAGGGTCTTGGGCTTGAAGCCCTTGTGCGCGGAGTCGGTGTTGCTGGTCTGGCCGGACAGGTCCTCGGCTTCGATGCGCAGGTTGCCGGTGACTTTCAGGGTCTTGCCTTCGACGGGCTGGCCGTCCAACAGTAGCAGTGTCATAAACCCACCATTTCACGAACGAAGCTCAGGCCCTTGGCCGAGCCGACCAGGATCACGCCAGCGCTCATCACCCATTCATGCCCCGGGGCATCGCCTTCGAGCAGCATGCGGCGCAGTTGTGTGTTGTTGCCCGGACCCAGCAGGCGGGTGCGTACCGAGCTGTCGGCCTGGCCGCCTTCCAGCAGCTGGCGCAGGTCGGCCAGGCGCTGGTCGCGGACCTGCTGCTGGCTGGCTTTGCGCGCCGCCAGCCCGGCCAGGTCGCTCATGGGCGAGCTGTCGGCGGCGTAGCTTTCCAGCACCGCGATCTGCCCGGCCAGCGATTGCTGCGCCGCCTTCAACACCGTGCAGCGCTCCAGCGGCAAGGCCTCCCAGCGCGGCAGGGTGGTGGCCTGGGGAATCTGCCATTTCTCGGTTTCGAGCCGGGCCAGGTGCTCGGCGCGGCGTTGCGCGCGCACCAGCTCGGGGATCGGCATCAGGGCGTTGAAGCGGGCCAGGCCGGCGGCCAGCTGATCGTGGCGGGTGCCCAGGAACAGCAGGCACAACGCGTGCTGCTCACCCTGGGGGCTGCCGTCGTCGGTGGCGTCGGTCAGCTTGTTGGCCAGTTGCTGCAGCAGGTTCGGCGCGGACAGGAAGCGCTGGTAGCCACGCCCCTGGCCGATACCGCTCTGGAACGGCGTCACCACCAGGCACCTGGGCACTTCGCCCAGCTGCTCTGCCAGCGCCTGGCGCCCGGCTTCGATCGCGCCCTTGGCCGCGGCGCCGACCGGGCCGGGGTTGGTGCTGGCCAGTCCCTGCAGGCCGCTCAGGCGCTGTGCGGTATTGGCCAGCTCGCTACCGGCCAGGGCCTTGGCGGCGTCGAGCTGGCCCATCCAGCGGGTCGCTTCGGCTGGCCAGCGCATCGTTACAGCTGTCCAGTCAGACATTGGACAGTACCAGCTCAGGCAATTCGGTAACGAACTCTACACTGGTAGGGGCTTCGCGCCTGCCGTGTTCGATCACCTCCAACTGCTCGTAGCAGTAGGCCCAGGACAGTGAACGCCAGGCGCGGAACGCGAGTGCTTCAGCCTGGAACTTCGGAACTGCGGCTTCCTCTGCGTAGCTGATCGCATCCTTGATATCGCTGTATCCCGCTGTTTGCGCAGCTTTGTCCATAAACTGCTGTACGGCTGCGAGGTATCCATTTTTGCGCTGTTCCCAAGTTAACGGAGGCGGTTCTATTGCCGTGGGCCGGCCGTCCATGGTGGCAATAACTTTTCCGGCTGATTGAGCCCTGAACAGTGCTTGATATTCGTTCAGAGTGATTTCCATCAGTTCGGCCGCTGGCGGCAAACAACACAGAGGGTTTTTGACTTGGACGTTAGGATGAGCCGACTTCGGATCCCTTTCCCTGACGGTGGGCGCTTTGGTCTTGCCAACGGTACCCTCTGGCTGTATCCATTTCGGGTCTGGCACCTCGATCATGGCTGGTTTCCAATCGGGATCAGGGATCAGCATTGTTCGCTCGCCGTGGACTCTGGTGTCATAGAATCCACCGGTTGCTGCATGAAAGTAGATAGTCATCAGTACCCTGTTGCCTCCCAGTAGATGTCATCGGGCGAGTTGAATGGGCCGGAGATAACGGAAAATTGGCTATTGCTAACGATCAGTGTGTTAGTACCGGTGTTGGCATCGGCATAGAAGAGGCTGGTTCGAGATGCCACCAGAGAAACGCAGCGGTTTGGAAAGGCGATGGGGAAGCTGCGATGGGTGGTCATGTCCGACGCACCCTGGGTAAGTCCCCACTGTTTGATAAGGCCAGTTTGGGCACACCGCCACCAACCGTTCTGCCCGAGTGATGCTGTATTTTTCTGAACTGCGCCTGGCACGCTTGGAGTTGCTTGCGGCAAATTGGTCAAGCCTGAGGCATCACCGTGGTAGGTCCCGGAAATCCACAGGTGACCACCTTCCACGACGGTCATTGCATTGTTGGTTGCCCCTACATGGGTGACTACTTGGGCGGGCGTCGTAGGTCCTCCTCCGGAAAATGCCTCCATGGCAGCCAAGTGACGAACTCCCCAATTGGTCGCCCGCCAGAGCAGATAAGCTCCTCCATCCTCTGGGCTGTTTATCTGCACGGCTGGAGTACGCTGTCGCCAATCAACGAATGCGCCGCCCATGCCCGGACTTGTGAAGGTAATCGGCCCTGTTACCGTGCCACCTGCCAGTGGCAATTTTGAGGCATCAACAACAGTGATGTCTGAGCTGCCGTCGAACGACACACCATTGATCTTGCGAGGGACAGAGAGTTTGACCGCTTTGGCGGCAACCCCGGCGATATCGATGGTATAGGTGCCTGTTAGTCGTTCCGCAGGCACGTAACCCTTACTCAGCTGGTTCGCATTCAAGCCGGTTAGAGATCCGGCATCACCACCGTAGCTACCCTTGATGGTCAGCGACCCTGTGCCGTCGAATGTGAATGCATTAGTTGTGGTGCCAACATGCATCACCACAGAGGGTTGACTCTGGGTTGTACCACCGGCCCATACGTCCAAGGCAGCCAGATGTCTTTCGCCCAAGTTTGATGCTTTCCACAGAGAGTAAGCATGGACGTTGGCGGGGCAATTCAACTGCAGGGCTGGTACACGCGTCGCCCAGTCCACGAAAAAGCCGCCCATCTGCTGGTTCTCGAAGCTGATGGTGCCGGACATATTGCCGCCCGTTAACGGCAACTTCGTAGTGTCTCCTACGGTGATATCCGTTGAGCCGTCAAACGGGATTCCGTTGATCTTGCGTGGGAACTGCAGTTTGTCAGCCGAACCGACACGCATGCCATTGTAGTAACCGGTCTTGGCGGCGAAGTGCTCCACCAGCGGGGTGTTGATCGGGAATGATCGGCGACGGTCCGTGATGGTTCCAGAGGCTGATATATCTGCGAGCGGAATGCAGTAGACCCAGCTGTCATTCTTCAGGTAGTCCAGCTGGTCAGGTTCGAAAACCACAGTCCAACTGGGTACAACATCGTTCCGTTCACGATGCAGCGATACATGTAGCCATACCTGAGATGGCGTCTTGGCCTGAGGGAGGGGCAGGGGCCTGGCCAGTTCGATGCGAATGCCTTCAAGATAGGCTAGACCAGTTGCCAGTTGATAACCTGTACCGCTTTTCACGACCCCGAGGCCGTCGCCGAAGAAGCACGCTCGCCCATACACGTCGCGGTTGCTCAGGCGCTCGCGCTCGTCGATGCCCTTCAGGCGCACGGTGAAATCGTGCTGCCAGGTGCTGGCATCGATGGTGATGCCGGTCAGTTCCTGGGCGCCGCTGTACTCCACCAGGATGTTGCGGGTGACGTTGTTGCCGATCTGCAGCGGCGGGATGTTGCGCCGCTTCTGCTGCAGCGGCAGGTAGGCCACGGCGAACAGCACGCCCTCGGCGCTTTCCAGGCCCATCCAGTTCCAGTCGAAGTCGCCGATGTCGCTGCCCAGCATCGAGCTGTAGACGACCTGGTTGGGGTTCACGTAGCCGCTGTGGCCCGCCGGGATGTCGTAGCTGTGCACGATCTGGCTGGCCGGCGGTTTGGTCGCGGCGCGGTCGATTGGCGTGTTCGGGTCGAGCCCGGGCACATTGGCGTAGATGAAGCGGGTGATCTGCAGGACTTCTTTGGCCCCCTGCTTCTGGGCGATCAGGCTTTCGCCCGCGAAAGTGATTCTGGCCACGGCGGACTCCTAAAGCGTGGCGACCAGCGTCTGCTGGTCGTCGTTGAATTGAGCTGCGCCAATGCGCAGGGTCACGGGGGTGATGCTGACGAAGTCGTAGCGGCGACAGGTCCGGCCGTACTGCTGGATCAGTACCCGCAGCAGCTCGGGGTTCTCCGACAGCTGCGAGTCGGAAAGGCGCAGCAGGACCACATCCCAGTCGCGGCCGGCCAGGCGTTCGTCGATCTCGACATAGCCCACGCCGAGCCGGCGTAGGATGCGTTTGAGCCCCGCGGTGCTGCCGGCATCGACCGCGTTGATGAAGGCGTACTTCACCCGCAGCCGATACAGGCGTTCCGGTTCGTCCTTGAAGCGGGTGATGTCCCGCTGCCAGGCGAGCAGGTCCAGCACGGTGAGGTGGCAGGTATCGGCGTCCATCTGCAGCAGCGGCCAGCGCAGCCACTCGGTCACCGTGGCCCACCAGGTCTGGGCGGCGTCCTTGAGCTTGGTCAGTTCGGGGCCGGCGAGCCAGAACGGCAGTTTCAACGGGCTCATACCAGGTCCACCCGCAGGTTGGCGATGCGCGCGATGCTCAGCTGCGAGACGATGTCCTCGCTGGCGAAATGCAGCGACTCGATGTCGGCGAAGGCCTGGTGCAGTTCCTCGGCCAGGCGGCTGAAGGAGAACCGCGACTGTGGGTAGGTCAGCGTCGGGCGATAGTCGCTGGCCGTGCTTTCGCGGAACGCCGCACGGATGAACTGGGTGATGCCCTGCTGCAACTCTTCGCGCCGTTTCGCCGTCAGGTTCGCCCGCGGCCAGACCGTCAGCGCAATGTCGTGCCGGGTCTCGGGCATGACCATTACCAGCAGGTCGTCGCCGTGACCGTGGTTGCCTTGGTCGCGCACGTGGGCGTTGATCTGCTCCAGGTACGCCTGCGCCGGCACGTCGGCGTCGAACAGCACGTAGGCGTTGGCGCTGCCCGGACCACGCGGTGCGTCGTGGAGGAAGTACACCCCATCGGGGCGCACCCCCGGGAAGGCGGCGATCATGGCGCGGTAGACTGCGTCGGTGTGCCACTGGTTGACCGCGCTGAACTGGTTGCGGGTGCGCAGGCGCAGTTGGTCGTCGGGTTCGGGGTCGGCTCCGGGCGAGGTCATCCAGCCGTCGTCGTTGACCACCTGGACGATCCCCGGCACCGGCTCGGGCAGGATGGCGTAGTAGCCGGGCGCCAGGTTGTAGCCGCTGCCGACCTGCTGCGCCTGGACCTTGACCGACTGTTGCAGGCGGCCGTCGGGGAACACAGCATCCTCGACCGTCACCAGCTGGTAGACGTGGCCGTTGATCGCGGCGGATTGCACCACGACGCCGGCGCGCATCAGCAGCTCGCCAGCGCTGTTCTCGCGGGTGAACAACAACTGCCCCTGGGCCTTGGTCGCGCCCTTGCGCTCGACATTCACCGCCCAGGCCAGGCTGTCCAGCCAGGCGCCACTGGCCGTCTTGACGAAGAAATTGGGCAGCACGGTGTCGCTGATGAAACCGACCAGCCACAGCACCGGCTTGGTCACCAGCGCCGTTACCACGCGCCAGAATGGTGAGTAGGCAGCGGTGTTGCTGAGCTTGCTGCCCTGGGCGGCCACTTCGGCTTCCCAGGCCTTGTGCAGGGCCGCCTCAGTGGTGGGAATGCCGGCGTCGGCCAGCACCTTGCGAAAGTCCAAGTCGCTCACAGGTATACCTCGATGTCACCGAATTTCAGGGTTTTCGCCGTGACCAGGTAGCGGCCCGGATGCTCTTCCAGGACGCGGGCAGTACCCGGCAGCAGGCGCTCGTCGTCCTCCACCAGCAGCTCCAGTTGCAGGATGCAGTCGGCCTGGCGCTGGCGGCTGCGCTCGGCCACCAGGGTCACCAGCAGGCCGCTGTCGCGGATCATGTGGGCGATGTCCTGGGCGATGCTGGCCCGGTCCTCGATCAGCAGCGGTTGGTGGGAGGGGTCCAGGACCAGGTCGTTGTCGTGGATCAGCAGGTCGATGTAGTCACTCATCAGCCCACCGCCATTGCCATCATCTGTTCCAGCTCCAGCGGGTTCATGGCCTTGCTGGTGTTGATCTCCACCTTCTCGACATGCATGCGCCGGTCCTGCGTCTGGGTGGTGTTCTGGATCTGGTTCATCAGGCCTCCCTGGGGAACGCTCGTCGGGCTGGCCGGCGAGAGGTTGAGTGCGGTCTGGGTCATGCGCTGGCGCTGCTGCTCGAGTTGCTCGACCGGCGCGCTGGCCATGCTGGGGGCGACGGCGGCGGGTGCCATCGAAGCCATGTGCGGGGCCGCTGATGGCACCTGCATCAGGGTCTTGAGCAGTGGCTGCGTGTTGCTCATGGGCAGTACGCCGATCGGCGCGACCTGGCTGGCAAGTCCTGGCACCTTGGGTGCTTCCGGCAGATCGGCGAATGAGGTCTCGATGTTGACGCCCGGGATCTTGTTCAACCACTCGATCACCAGGTCGAGCGAACTCCGGAAGACCTTGACGATGCCGTCCCAGGCCGCCTTGGCCATGCCGGTCCAGCCGCCCATGTTGGTGAACCATTTGCTCAGTGCGTCCAGCTGTGCGCTGACCCACTGGAAGGCGGCACTGTCCAGGAACGCGGCCTTGAGCTCGTCCCAGTAGGCGATGACCAGGACCACGGCAGCGACCAGCGCGACGATGCCCGCGATGATGAGGATGATCGGATTGGCCAGGAGTGCGGCGTTGAGCAGCCAGGCCGCACCCTGCCAGGCGAGGGTGGCGAGCCTCACGATCCCCATCCAGGCGTACATGGCGATCAGGCTTGTCAGGAAGATCGACAGCACCAAGGCGTGCCGGAGGAACATGAAGATGCTCTTCAAACCGGTCATGTTGAGCAGGGCCCAGGCGGCCTGTGCCCCCAGCATGGCTATCCGGGCCAGTCCGCTCAGAACTGCAAGCGCGGTCAGCGCGGCGCTGGTGCCAAGGATCGCCAGGGTGGCGATGGCGATCACCCGGGTGATGTTGGGAAACAGCTTGATCCAGCGGACCAGGGTCTGGGCGATCTCGACCAGGCGTGTCATCAGCGGTTGCAGGATGGGAATCAGCGCCTGGCCGAAGGCGATGTGCAGTCCTTTTACCGCAGCCCCGAACTGCTGCCAGGGGTCGACCATGGCCTTGGCCATCTGTTCGGCCTGTTCCAGGCCGCGTACCTGGCCGAGTTTGTCGATGCCGTTCTTCAGGCGGTCGGTGTCCTGGGCCAGGGCGCCGATGAGCTGGGCCGCCTCACCGCCGAAGGCCTCGGTGATCTTGGCGTTGGCCGCCGCGCCGCGCAGGTCGCCGAACTTGCCCTGCAGCTTGGCCAGGATGTCGAGCATCGGCAGGACCTTGCCATTGGTGTCGGTGAACTTCATGCCGAGCTTGTCCGAGGCGTCCTCGATGTTCTCGAAGAAGGCTTTGTAGAGCCCGCCGGCCGCGCTGCCGTCCATGCTGCCGGACAGGCTACCGATCACGGCCATCTGCTCGGCCAGGCCGATGCCGGCGGCGGAGGCCTGGGCGCCGGCCTCCTTGAAGCCATCCTTCATCTGTTCGCCGCTGGTGCGGAACAGCTGGACCGCCAGGGCGGTCTGCCCGCCCAGGATCTTGACCCATTGGCCCTTGCCCATGGCGTCGGCCTGCTGCTTCTGCAGGTTGTACATCGTGCCGACGTACTCGGCCATCACGCCCTGGTCGGTCTTGGTGGCCTTGGCCAGCACGCTGCTGGCGTAGGTGAATGTGGCCAGCTGGGAGCCGGACAGTCCCTTGATCGCGCCCTCGATCTTGTACGCCGAGGCAACGAAGTCCCGGGCGTTCTCGCCATAGGCGATGGAGAACATCAGGGCTTTCTTGTTCAAGGCCTCCAGGGCGTCCTCGGCCACGCCGAGCGAGCGCACATCCCCAAGGGCACGGTTCATTTCCAGGGCGGGCTCAAGGAAGGTGCCGAAGCTGCCGGCAGCGCTTTGCAGCTTCTGCGTGCCATCGCTGATCTGCTTGATGGCGGCCTGGCTTTTTTCGCTCAGATTGTTGAACCCTTGGGTCATCCTCGCCAGCGGCGCGGTGACTTTGTCGGTCAGCGACAGGATGAAATCCAGCCGGCTGATTGCGTTGTTCGCGCTCATGGGATGTCAGCCTCCATTGAATGCACGGGCGATGCCGTTGGCGATGGCGATTTCCATTCGCCGCCAGTGCTCGTCCTCCAGCCACTTGGCCGTGCCCAGGGTCTCGGGCGTGGTCGGGGCACCGGGCAGCCAGCGTTCGGCCAGGGCCAGCAGCTGGCCCAGGCCGTCCTCGGTCAGTCGCTCTGCGTGGCCGAGCGCTTTTTTACGGTGACTTCCACGGTCGGGGCGTACTCCTCGACCAGGGCACCGGCCAGCTGGATCACGGTCATCGGGTTGGCCAGCAGCGGCTTGAGCTGGTCCTTGTGCTCGGGCTTCACGGCGGTGACCAGCAGGTTGTTGGCCGGGGCGACCTTGTTGGAGGGGGTCAGGGCGTTGATGTACTTGGTCATCAGCGCCGGATCGATGGCGAAGTCCAGGGACAGGTCGCCGACTTCCAGGGTGATTTCGGTGCGTTGGGTCATGGGGTACTACTCCATTGGAATACGGGAATCGAAAAGAACGTGGCGGGCGCTGTGTTCAGCGGCCGCGCTCGTGAAGCTGTTGGCAGGGAACGCAGCGGCGCATGCCGCCCAGGGCGCGGCGCGCCTCGGCGATCTCGTCGCCGCAGTCCGTGCAGTGGGTGAGGCTGGGCCCAGTCGCCACGCGTCGGCCACGGACGGCGGCGATCGCCAGATCACGCCTGAGCTGTTCCAGGGCCTGGGCGCGGTCGAATGGGCACACCATCAGCTCAGGCCCTCGACCTCGGCGAAGGACAGGTACGGCACGCCGTTGATGTGGACGAAGTCCGGGCTGGTGACGTCGTACGGCAGCTTGTGCTTGGTCTTCTCGCCGCCCTTGGCGTCGATGTTGAGCAGGTTGGAGATCTTCAGGCGGCAGCCGAAGGCTTCGACGCGGATCTCATCGGTGGGGGTCTTGGCGTAGAACAGCTGGTCGAAGGTCCCCAGCTGGCGGAAGCTGCCGGCCTTGGCGGCGGCTTCGATGATCAGGTTGAAGTTGCTGGTGTCCACCTCCAGCTCGCCGCTGGCGGTCACGTTGCCGGCGACCCAGCCGTCAGGCACACCCTTGGTGTGCGCCACGGCGCTGTTGTCGGCGATGTCGAGGGTTGCGCTCTCAACGTGGATCTTCAGGTCGCCCACGTTGATGTCGAAGTTCAAGCCACTGATCTTGGCCATGGGTTACTCCTGGTTGTCCTGGGAAAGGTCCAGCGCGATGTTCGCGGTGATGTCCTTGGGGCAGTTGTGCGGGCGGATGCGGATGAACACCTCCACCTGGGTGTGGCTTTTCCAGACGATGACCAGGTCGCCGTCGCGCGGCGGCTGGATTTCGCCGGGGAACACTTCGCCGGCGAATTTCACCGCCTTGGCCATCCGTCGTAGCGGCGCCATCAGCGCGCTGGTGTTGGCGGCCATGCTGGCGGGGCTGTTGTTCAGGCGGCGGTCGCCGATACGGCGGATCAGCAGCGGGCGGACCTGGCGGGCGGCCTTGTCGGCCAGGCGCAGGTACTCCAGGACCTGGAAGTCGCTGGCGGCGGTGTCGAGCATGTTGGCATCGCCCCAGTACACGCCCTCGTAGTCCGGGTAGGTCTGCGAAACGGAGTAGCGTGCCTTGTCCAGCTCGCTGCGCACCGCCGATGGCAGTGGCACGCCGTCCTTGTCCGCGGGCACCGCGCCCAGGCCCAGGACAGGGCCGCTGGCGACGCGCATCGGGGTATCGGCGATGCTCCAGGCGGCGTTGGCCAGGCGCCCGGCGAGCACGCCCAGGTCGTTGCCGTGCAACTGCGGCACTACCACGACGCGTGGCGCGGCGATACCGTCGGTGAGCGCCTTCTGCTCGAGCAGGTAATCCGACCAGGTCACGGTCGGCAGGATGCCGGCGGACGCGGCCAGGACGAACGAGCGCCGGCCATAGCGGGCGTTCAGCTGTTCGGCGGCGGTGTGCATGGCCAGCAGTTCCGCGCCGGCGGTCGCCGGCTTGGTGATGACGATGCCTTCGACCGAGTAGCCATGTTGCTGGGCGTATTCCAGGGCGCTCGCCCAGTCGCCTTCGGCGCCGATCGGCGCGGCCAGGCAGGCCCAGCGGTCGCCGCCGTTGGCCCGGGCGGCGATCAGTTGGGTCTTCAGGTCGCTGGCGGCCACGCCCAGCTCGTTGTCCAGGTCGCTGTCCGTGTTCAGGGTCAACAGCTTGCCGACGTTCTTGGCGGCAGGGCCGATGAAGAGGAAGTAGCGTTCGATCTCGGTCACGGCACCCTGGCCGAGGTTGAGATTGTTCACGCTGATTTTACCGAGTGCCATAGGTTGCCTCGTTAGCGGGGTGATTGAAGGGGTGTGCCAGGACTTGTCGATCAGGTCGCGGGCGGGTCGGGCGTTGTTGCCCGGGTAATCGGGTCAGGGGAGGGGGCTGCCCTGGGGCAGCCCCTGCAGGGCGATATCGCCTTGCTCGGCGACCCACAGGTCGTAGGGCTGGAATGACCAGGTCTTGCCGAAGACCTCGATCTCGCCTGCCACGTCCTCGGTCAGATAAAGGGGCTCGACGAACTCCAGGACCAGCGACACATCGAGCAGGTCGCTGCCCGGGACCTTCTGCTTGACGGCGAGGGTCGGTGCCGGCAGGGCGAACAGGTGACGCCCGGGGTCGTTGGTTTCCAGCCAGCTGCCGGCGAGCGCCATCAGGCGCCCGGGATGACCGCTGAAGTCGTCGAAGTCGAACAGGGCGCGGTAGCGCAGGTTGCCCATGTGCAGGCCCAGTTCGGTTTGCGTCCAGGCCAGTTGCAGGTCCAGCTGCTGGGCCCAGGCGTGCAGTTGCCCGGCAGGCACCAGCTTGCGTTCGAGCAGGTAGGTGGTGAGTGCTTTCAACTGGTTCATGGGGAGGCCTCCGGACAGGGCGGGGTGGCTGAGAAATTCATCGTTGAGTGCTCGCTAAGGGGCTATCCCCAGGGCTGCGCTGTCGCGCAGGGAACCGAGTTCGCAGGGAGTACGCGCACTCTGTGGGAGCGGGTTTACCCGCGAACACCGGCGTAGCCGGTGCCAGGCTCCGCGTTGGGCTCTTCGCGGGTAAACCCGCTCCCACAGTGGTCGCGCCAGATCAGTGGGGGCTTCGAGCCTCTTTTAATTGCCGAAGCCATGCTCGGCATTCCAAAAAGCCCGCAGTGCAGGCTTTTCAGTAATGCGTTGTCGAACCGCTGGCCACGACTGGTGACGCCATGCGGTTGCACTTCGAATTGGTGACTCCGACCGCGGCCGTCTGCCCGCCGGAAAACTGATCGTGGTGCTTTACGCTGCACACCCGGGCCAGTTGCCAACCCTTTGAACAGTCGAGGCCTGTTCATCGCTGCCTGTGCCACAACCGGTTGCTGTCCGGCTCGAGATATAGATTATGCATGCATGCATATGCAGTCAATGCATTTCTGGAAATATTTGGGCATGCAAATTTGCCGATATGCATGTCGGTCTTTACGGGCGTGGGTTGTAGGGCTTTTCTGCAGGCGAAAAAAAACCCGCCGAAGCGGGCTTTTTCAGGAGCGGTGCATCAGACGTTGAAGCGGAAGTGCATCACGTCACCGTCCTTGACGATGTAGTCTTTGCCTTCAAGGCGCCATTTGCCGGCTTCCTTGGCGCCGCCCTCACCCTTGAACTGGATGAAGTCGTCATAGGCCACCACTTCGGCGCGGATGAAGCCTTTTTCGAAGTCGGTGTGGATCACGCCGGCCGCCTGCGGTGCGGTGGCACCCACGCGCACGGTCCAGGCACGGACTTCCTGCACGCCAGCGGTGAAGTAGGTCTGCAGGTTGAGCAGCTCGTAACCGGCGCGGATCACGCGGTTCAGGCCAGGCTCTTCCAGGCCCAGGGCCTCGAGGAACATGTCCTTCTCCTCGCCGTCGTCCAGCTCGGCGATTTCGGCTTCGATCTTGTTGCACACCGGTACCACCACCGCGCCTTCTTCCTCGGCGATGGCCTTGACCACGTCCAGGTGCGGGTTGTTGTCGAAGCCGTCTTCGGCAACGTTGGCGATGTACATCACCGGCTTGCTGGTCAGCAGGTGGAAGCCACGGATGACGGCTTTTTCGTCGTCAGCCATGTTTTTCATCAGGCTGCGCGCTGGCTTGCCTTCGGTGAAGTGCGGGATCAGCTTTTCCAGGATGGCCTTTTGCGCCAGGGCATCCTTGTCGCCGCCCTTGGCGTTGCGGGCGACCTTCTGCAGTTGCTTCTCGCAGCTGTCGAGGTCGGCGAAGATCAGTTCGAGGTCGATGATCTCGATGTCGCGCTTGGGGTCGACGCTGTTGGAAACGTGGATCACGTTCTCGTCTTCGAAGCAGCGCACCACGTGGGCGATGGCGTCGGTCTCGCGGATGTTGGCGAGGAACTTGTTGCCCAGGCCTTCACCCTTGGAGGCACCGGCGACCAGGCCGGCGATGTCGACGAACTCCATGGTGGTCGGCAGGATGCGGTTCGGCTTGACGATCTCGGCCAGTGCCGCGAGGCGCGCATCGGGCATCGGCACGATGCCGCTGTTCGGCTCGATGGTGCAGAAGGGGAAGTTCTCCGCCGCGATGCCAGACTTGGTCAGGGCGTTGAACAGGGTGGACTTGCCGACGTTGGGCAGGCCGACGATGCCGCAATTGAAACCCATGGGTATTCCCCTTTCTAAAGTGTCAGGCCTTCTGGCTGTGCAGTTCGCGCATGGCCTTGGCGAAGTCGCCGGCCAGCACGTCGGGCATCACGCCGAGGGCAAAATCGATGCTGGCGTCGAGCTTCTCCTGCTCGGCGCGTGGCGCCCGGCCCAGGACGAAGTTGGAGACCAGTTTGGCGTCGCCCGGGTGGCCGATGCCAAGCCGCAGGCGGTGGAAGTCGTTCTGGTTGCCGAGCTGCGCGATGATGTCGCGCAGGCCGTTGTGCCCACCGTGGCCGCCGCCTCTCTTGAGCTTGGCGACGCCGGGAGGCAGGTCGAGTTCGTCGTGGGCCACCAGGATCGCTTCCGGCTTGATGCGGAAGAAATTGGCCAGAGCCGCCACGGACTGGCCGCTACGGTTCATGTAGGTGGTGGGGATCAACAGGCGAACATCGTTGCCCTGATGGCTGAATTTAGCCGTCAGGCCGAAATACTTTTTGTCAGCGGACAGCGAAACGCGCTGGGCGCTGGCGAGGCGTTCAACGAAAAGAGCCCCTGCGTTATGCCGGGTCTGTTCGTATTCGGGGCCGGGGTTACCCAGGCCGACGATCAACTGGATGGCGGTCACGTCAGGGGCTCTTCCTTGGAGTTGGTGGGTTACAGTGCGCGCGGCACTGTAACCCGATCAACGCCGGCGTGCGAGTGGATTACTCGGCAGCGCCTTCAGCAGCTTCAGCGGCAACGCGCGGGGCGTGGACGTTGGCAACAGCTTTGTCATCACCGTGGGCCAGAGCGACGAACTCTACGCCTTTCGGAGCTTTCAGGTCCGACAGGTGGATGATGGTGCCGACTTCGGCCTTGGACAGGTCGACTTCGATGAACTCAGGCAGGTCCTTGGCTTCGCAGGACACTTCGATCTCGGAAACGACGTGCGAGATCTCGCCGCCTTTCTTGATCGGGGCTTCTTCACCGACGAAGTGAACTGGAACCTTGGCGGTCAGCTTCTGGCCAGCAACGACGCGAACGAAGTCGGCGTGCATGATGAAGCCTTTGGCCGGGTGACGCTGCATGGCCTTGACCACGACGTTCTGCTTGGCGCCGTCGACGTTCAGTTCGATCACGTGGCTGAAGGCAGCTTCGTTTTCGAACAGCTTGGCGATTTCCTTGGCCACGATGGTCAGGGATTGGGCTTCTTTATCGCCACCGTAGACAACGGCAGGGATGTTCAGCGAGTGACGCAGGCGGCGGCTCGCACCTTTCCCCAGGTCAGTACGCGCTTGGGCGTTCAGAATGAAATCAGTCATTTTGTTTCTCCAAAATAGCCCCCCGAGGGCGTTTGCGACCAGCGCCAGACGGGGATGGCAAAAAAGCCCCGCCCCAACACATGCTGGGGCGGGGCGCTTCATATCAACACATGTTCCGCTTAGCGGAACATCGCGCTGATCGATTCTTCGTTGCTGATGCGGCGTACCGCTTCAGCGACAACCGGTGCGATATCCAGCTGGCGGATACGGTCACAGGCCTGAGCAGCGGCGGACAGCGGAACGGTGTTGGTCACCACCAGCTCGTCCAGTACCGACTTCTCGATGTTCTCGATCGCACGGCCCGACAACACAGGGTGCGTGCAATAGGCGTAGACCTTGGCGGCACCGTGTTCTTTCAGGGCCTTGGCCGCGTGGCACAGGGTGCCGGCGGTGTCGACCATGTCGTCTACCAGGATGCAGGTGCGTCCTTCGACGTCGCCGATGATGTGCATAACCTCGGAGTGGTTAGCCTTTTCGCGGCGCTTGTCGATGATCCCGAGATCGACGCCCAGGGACTTGGCAACGGCGCGAGCACGCACCACACCACCGATGTCCGGGGAAACGATCATCAGGTTCTCGAAACGCTGGTCTTCGATGTCGTCGACCAGTACGGGCGAGCCGTAGATGTTGTCGACGGGGATATCGAAGAAACCCTGGATCTGGTCAGCGTGCAGGTCGACGGTGAGTACACGGTCGATACCCACGACAGTGAGCATGTCAGCGACGACTTTGGCGCTGATGGCTACACGTGCCGAACGCGGACGGCGGTCCTGGCGGGCGTATCCGAAGTAGGGAATCACGGCGGTGATTCGTGACGCTGAGGAGCGGCGGAAGGCATCTGCCATCACGACCAGTTCCATCAGATTGTCGTTGGTTGGAGCACAGGTGGGCTGAATGATGAAGACGTCCTTACCGCGGACATTTTCATTGATTTCAGCACTGATTTCGCCGTCGGAGAATTTACCGACAGAAACATCACCCAGTGGAATATGCAGCTGACGTACGACACGCCGAGCCAGATCGGGGTTGGCATTCCCCGTGAAGACCATCATCTTGGACACGCGCAGTACCTGAAGGCTGAGGGTAACCTGGATGAGTATAAGAAATGGCAGGGGCGGCTGGATTCGAACCAACGCATGGCAGGATCAAAACCTGCTGCCTTACCGCTTGGCGACGCCCCTGTATCTGTTGCTGCGAATTCTTATGAACTCGACTTCTTGATCAGAACTTGCAGCTTGCGATGCAACATCGAAACATTGCTTCCTTTCGCCACAAACCCTGTTTGGGTCTCTGAAAGAAGGGCCAGAACTCTATCAGCTTCGGCTTTGCTTGGGAAGGCCCCAAACACACAACTTCCAGTTCCGGTCATTCGGGCTTCGGTGAATTTACCTAGTGAAATCAGCGCATTGCGAACTTCAGGATACCGTTGCTCTACTACCGGTTGGCAGTCATTTCGACTGTTTCCCTCGGGAACGGGGCGCATCTTAAGGGGGAGGGAATCACGTGTCAACTCCGGATGCGAAAAAATTTCCGCTGTGCTGACAGACACTTGCGGCACCAGCACGACATACCAGGGTTCCTCGGGGTCGACCGGGGTCAGCTGCTCGCCGACACCCTGGGCGAAGGCCGCGTGGCCGCGGACGAACACCGGCACATCGGCGCCGAGCGACAGGCCCAGGCTTGCCAGGCGGTCTTGGTCCCAGTCCAGCTGCCACAGGTGAGCGAGCGCCAGCAGGGTGGTGGCCGCGTCCGAGCTGCCGCCGCCGATGCCGCCGCCCATGGGCAGCACCTTGTGCAGCCAGATGTCGGCGCCGAGCGGGGTGGCGGATTGTGCCTGCAGCAGGCGCGCGGCGCGGACGATCAGGTTGCTGTCGTGGGGCACGCCTTCAATTTCGGTCTGCAGGCGGATCTGGCCGTCCTCGCGCAGGGCGAAGCTCAGTTCGTCGCCGTGCTCGAGGAACTGGAACACGGTTTCCAGCTCGTGGTAGCCGTCGGCGCGGCGGCCGGTGATGTGCAGCCAGAGGTTGAGCTTGGCCGGGGCGGGCAGGGTCAGCTTGTGCATTGTCTCAGTGCCCCAGCTGGCGTGGCTGCCAGTCCTTGACCACCAGGGTCACGTCGATGTTCTCGCCGTGCAGCTTGAGGCGCTCGGGCAGCCAGTAGCCGTTCTGCTCCACGTAGCTCAGGTACTCGACCTGCCAGCCATCCTGGTGAAGGCTGGCCAGGCGGCTGTCGCCGTCGAGGGTCAGCTGGCTCTTGCTGTCCGGGGCGGGCAGGCCGCGCACCCACCAGACCAGGTGCGACACCGGCAGGCGCCAGCCCAGTTGTTCTTCCAGCAGTGCCTCGGGGTTGGCGGCCTCGTAGCGGCCCTGGTTGGCCACTTCCAGCACCACGCCGCCGGGGCGTCCGGTCAGGCGCGCCGCGCCACGACCCAGGGGACCGGCCAGGCGGATGTCGTAGTAGTCCTGGCGTTGCAGCCAGAACAGGGTGCCGCTGCCGGAGTCGCGCGGGGCGCGGATGCCGACCTTGCCGTTGATCTGCCAGCCGTCGAGGCTGCCCAGCTGCTGTTTGTGCTCGCGCCACAGCTGCGGGTTACCTTGGCCTTGTACGGCTTCCTTGCTGCCGAAGCCGGCGCAGCCGGCGAGCAGGGCGATGAGGGTGAAGGTGATGCAATGACGCAGGAACATGGTTTACAGGCTCTCGGATCCGGTCAGGCGCAGCAGGGTCTTGCGCAGGATGGGGCTGTCGGCCTGGGCTTCGAAGCCCTTGGCCCAGACTTGGCGGGCTTCGCGGCGCTTGCCGTTGGCCCAGAGGACTTCGCCCAGGTGGGCGGCGACTTCATGGTCGGGGAAGCGTTCGAAGGCCAGGCGCAGCTGGCGCTCGGCTTCCTCGAGGTTGCCCATGCGATAGGCCACCCAGCCCAGGCTGTCGAGCACCGCCGGGTCGTCCGGAGTGAGCTGGTGGGCCTTGTCGATCAACGTCTTGGCTTCGCTGTAGCGGGTGGTGCGGTCGGCCAGGGTGTAGCCCAGGGCGTTGAGGGCCATGGCGTTTTCCGGCTCGCGGGCAAGGATCGCGCGCAGGTCTTTCTCCATCTGCGCCAGGTCGTTGCGCTTCTCGGCGAGCATGGCGCGGGTATAGAGCAGGTTGAGGTCGTCCGGGTAGCGCTTGATCGCCTGCGCCAGCACCTGACCGGCCTGGGCCTCCTTGCCGTTGTTGCCCAGGCTTTCGGCTTCGATCAGGTACAGCTGGATGGCGTAGTCCGGCTGCGCCTCGCGGGCTTCGGCGAGTATCCGCGAGGCTTCGGCGCTGCGGCCGTTGGCGATGAGGATATCGGCCTGGCGCAGTTGCGCCGGCAGGTAGTCCGGGCCGGGGCCGACCAGGGCGTATTCGCGCAGGGCGGCGGCCGGCTGGCTGCGCTCCTCGCGGATGCGGCCCAGGTTGAGGTGGGCGGCGTCGACGTTGGCGTCACGCTCGACCAGCTCCTGCAGGTAGCCTTCGGCTTCGTCCCAGTGTTTGGTTTCCAGGCACACCAGGGCCAGCGAGTAGCGGATCTCGTCGTCTTCGGGGTATTGCTGCAGCAGGCTTTCGAACTCGGCCTTGGCATCGTCGATGCGGTCCTGCTCGACCAGGGTGCGGGCGTAGGTCAGGCGCAGGCGCTTGTCCTCGGGGTTGTCGCGGATCGCCCCACGCAGCAGTGGCAGGGCCTCCGGGCCACGGTCCATGGCTTGCAGCAGACGGGCGCGCAGCAGCACCGGGGCGATTTCGCCGTTCTTCGGCGGATGGGCCTCGAGCAGGTCGAGGGCCTGTTGCGGCTTGTCGTCCTGGTTCAGCAGCAGGGCCTTGCCGAACACCAGTTGGCCGTTGTCGGGGTATTTCACCAGCAGGCGGTCGAAGCTCTGCATCAGGCCGTCACGGGTGCTCTGGTCGGTCTCGGCGGCCGCCAGGGCGAGGAAATCGAAGTGGGTGTCGCCCTGGCCCTGCAGCACCTTTTCCATGTAGGTCATGGAATCGTCGTAGCGTCCGGCGCGGGCCAGCTGGATGGCCGCGGCGCGCTGGGCGTCGAGGTTTTGCGGATCGTTGCGGGCCCAGATCAGGGCAGTGTCCAGGGCTGGCTCGTCGGCGCCGAGGTATTCGGCGATGCGATAGGCGCGCTCGGAGACGGCCGGATCCTGGGTCTTTTCGGCCTGGTCGACGTAGTTGGCCAGGGCGATGTCGAAGCGGTTGCGCTGGCCGGCCAGCTCAGCCACCAGCAGGCTGTACAGGGTGTCCTGCTTGAACGATCCGTACACCACGGGCTTTTCCGCGCTCTTGCCGGCGTCGACGGCGGGCGACTGGGCGTCCGTCTTCGGGGCCAGGCTCTGGCAGCCTTGAAGCAGGGCGAGGGCAAGCAGCAATGCGTAGGATTTGTTCATAGAGGCTTATTAAAGAGGCTAAACCGGCGGTCGGAGCATGATGACACAAGCGTGAGGGCAAACCCACCTGCGAAGGTCGTGGTGTGAAGCGGTGCTTCGGAGTATAGGGACAATGCGCCGGGGCAGTGGTTCGCAATCACTCATGGCATCCTGCCCTTGCCCTTGCCCTTGCCCTTGCCCTTGCCCTTGCCCTTGCCCTTGCCCTTGCCCTTGCCCTTGCCCTTGCCCTTGCCCTTGCCCTTGCCCTTGCCCTTGCCCTTGCCCTTGCCTTTGTTTTTGCTTTTGCTTCTAAGCGCGCGGTAGTTCAGGCAACACCAATTGCGACTTCAGGAGGCCGAGCGGAGTTCTTGCGTAGTGGGGCGACGGCCATGGATGGCCGTCGAGCGCTGCGCCCCAGGATGGGGCGTACAGCGCGGTACCCACGGGAGCAAGAACGGAGCGAGGGAACCCCGGAGCGAAGCGTAGGGGCCGGATGAATGGAGCGAGGATTTTTTGGTTCCTTTTTGATCCTTCAAAAAGGGACCCGCCGTAAGGGCGGAAAGGTGAGTGTGCGTCGCCATCGCCAATGAATGAGCGTATAACTTTCAAAACCCACGCTCTGAAAGTCAAAGTCAAAGTCAAAGTCAAAGTCCAAATCGGTCGGCGCGGGTTTCTACAGGTGCAAGCGCATTCATTTACGATGTCGACGCATAGTCACCTTTTCGCCCTTACGGCGAGTCACTTTTTGTCAAACGCCCGGAGCGCCGGCCGGACAAAAGTAACCAAAAAACGCTGCGCTCCATTCATCCGGCCCTCCGCTGCGCTCCGGGTCCCCTCACTCCGGCCTTGCTCCCGGGAGGACCGCGCTGCAGGGCCCATCCTGGGCCCCAGCGCTTGACGGGCATCCATGCCCGTCACCTCCCTTCGCAAGACCTGCGTTCGGCCTCCTGAAGTCGCGAAGGTACGGGCGGCGCCTGGGCTGGCGCAGCTGTCGCTAGCTGGGTATGGCGCTAGACTCTCGATCGGCAACGGCAACGGCAACGGCAACGGCAACGGCAACGGCAACGGCAACGGCAGGGAAGGGTGATGGTGCGGGGCGATAGGCACGCACCATCGCCACAATAGCGAACGGTGGTTGTTCTAAAACCTGCGAAGTAGGACAATTATCGGCTTCACGTCCCAACCAGCGACCTTGCATGGCCTTTCTTGCACTTGGTATCAACCATAAGACTGCCTCGGTAGACGTACGCGAGCGCGTGGCGTTTACGCCCGAGCAGCTGGTCGATGCCCTGCAGCAGCTCTGCCGACTGACCGCCAGCCGCGAGGCGGCGATCCTGTCCACCTGCAACCGCAGCGAGCTTTATATAGAGCAGGACCACCTTGCCGCCGACGCCGTGCTGCAATGGCTGGCCGACTACCACCAGCTGAGCCTCGACGAACTGCGCGCCAGCGCCTATGTCCACGAGGAACACGACGCGGTCCGGCACATGATGCGCGTGGCCTCCGGCCTCGACTCGCTGGTGCTCGGCGAGCCGCAGATCCTCGGCCAGATGAAGTCAGCTTATGCCGTGGCCCGTGAGGCCGGCACCGTCGGGCCGCTGCTCGGGCGCCTGTTCCAGGCCACCTTCAGCGCCGCCAAGCAGGTGCGCACCGACACCGCCATCGGCGAGAACCCGGTGTCGGTGGCGTTCGCCGCGGTCAGCCTGGCCAGGCAGATCTTCTCCGACCTGGGCCGCAGCCAGGCACTGCTGATCGGCGCCGGCGAGACCATCACCCTGGTCGCCCGCCACCTGCACGAGCAGGGCGTGCGCCGCATCGTCGTGGCCAACCGCACCCTCGAGCGTGCCAGCATCCTCGCCGAGCAGTTCGGCGCGCATGCCGTGCTGCTCTCGGACATCCCGCAGGAACTGGCCAACAGCGACATCGTCATCAGCTCCACCGCCAGCCAACTGCCGATCCTCGGCAAGGGCGCGGTGGAGAGCGCGCTGAAGCAGCGCCGGCACAAGCCGATCTTCATGGTCGACATCGCCGTGCCGCGTGACATCGAGCCGCAGGTGGGCGAGCTGGACGACGTCTACCTCTATACCGTCGACGACCTGCATGACGTGGTCGCGGAAAACCTCAAGAGCCGCCAGGGCGCGGCCCAGGCCGCCGAAGAGCTGGTCTCGGCCGGCGCCGACGACTTCATGGTGCGCCTGCGCGAACTGGCGGCGGTGGATGTGCTCAAGGCCTACCGCCAGCAGAGCGAGCGCCTGCGCGACGAAGAACTGCAAAAGGCCCTGCGCCTGCTCGGCAACGGCGGCAACCCCGAGGATGTGCTCATGCAGCTGGCTCGGGGCCTGACCAACAAACTCTTGCACGCGCCCAGCGTGCAGCTGAAAAAGCTCTCCGCCGAAGGCCGCCTCGATGCGCTGGCCATGGCCCAGGAACTCTTCGCCCTCCACGAGGGCTCGACGGACAAATCCCCGCAATGAAAGCGTCGCTGCTGAACAAACTGGACACGCTCCAGGATCGCTTCGAGGAACTCACCGCGCTGCTTGGTGACGCCGAAGTCATTTCCGACCAGACGCGCTTTCGCGCCTACTCCCGCGAGTACGCCGAAGTCGAGCCGGTGATCGGCGCCTATAAAGACTGGCGCAAGGTCCAGGACGATCTCGAGGGCGCCCAGGCGCTGCTCAAGGATGCCGACCCCGACCTGCGCGAGATGGCCGTGGAGGAGGTGCGCGAGGCCAAGGAGCAGCTGGTGGGCCTGGAGTCGCAGCTGCAGCGCATGCTGTTGCCCAAGGATCCCAACGACGGGCGCAACGTGTTCCTGGAAATCCGCGCCGGCACCGGCGGTGACGAGGCGGCGATCTTCTCCGGCGACCTGTTCCGCATGTACTCGCGCTACGCCGAGAAACGCGGCTGGCGCCTGGAGATCCTCTCCGAGAACGAAGGCGAGCACGGCGGCTACAAGGAAATCATCGCCCGGGTCGAAGGCGACAGCGTGTACGGCAAGCTGAAGTTCGAGTCCGGCGCGCACCGTGTGCAACGGGTCCCGGAAACCGAATCGCAAGGCCGTATCCACACCTCGGCCTGCACCGTGGCGGTATTGCCCGAGCCCGACGAGCAGGTGGCGATCGAGATCAACCCGGCCGACCTGCGCGTGGACACCTACCGCGCCTCCGGCGCCGGCGGCCAGCACGTCAACAAGACCGACTCGGCGATCCGCATCACCCACTTGCCCACCGGCATCGTGGTCGAGTGCCAGGAAGAGCGCTCGCAGCACAAGAACCGTGCCCGCGCCATGTCCTGGCTGTCGGCCAAGCTCAACGACATGCAGACCAGCGCCGCGCAGAACGCCATCGCCAGCGAGCGCAAACTGCTGGTGGGTTCAGGCGATCGCTCCGAGCGCATCCGCACCTACAACTATCCACAGGGCCGGGTCACCGACCACCGTATCAACCTCACCCTCTACTCCCTCGACGATATCCTCGCCGGCGGTGTGGACGCGGTGATCGAGCCGTTGCTGGCCGAATACCAGGCCGATCAGCTGGCCGCCCTGGGGGATTGAATGACCATCATCGCCAGCCTGCTGCGCAACGCGCAGTTGCCGGACTCGCCGACCGAACGGCTGGACGCCGAATTGCTCCTGGCCGCGGCCTTGGGCAAGTCGCGCAGCTTCCTGCACACCTGGCCCGAGCGCATCGTCAGCAGCGAGGCGGCGCAGGTGTTCGCCAGCTACCTCGAACGGCGTCGCGCCGGTGAGCCGGTGGCCTATATCCTCGGCCAGCAGGGGTTCTGGAAGCTGGACCTGGAAGTCGCGCCACACACGCTGATTCCGCGTCCGGACACCGAGCTGCTGGTGGAAACCGCCCTTGAGCTCGTGCCACCCATGCCTGCCCGAGTACTCGATCTGGGCACCGGCACCGGGGCTATCGCCCTGGCCCTGGCCAGTGAGCGTCCGGGGTGGCAGGTCACGGCGGTGGACCGTATCGACGAGGCCGTGGCCTTGGCCGAGCGCAACCGCCAGCGCCTGGGCCTGGGCAATGTCCAGGTGCGCGCCAGCCATTGGTTCGACGCTCTCTCGGGTGACCAATTTGACCTGATCCTCAGCAACCCGCCCTATATTCGCGCCGCTGATCCGCACCTGGTGGCCGGTGACGTGCGCTTCGAACCCAGCAGTGCCCTGGTGGCCGGCGAAGACGGGCTGGACGACCTGCGGGTGATCGTCGCCCAGGCCCCGGCGCACCTGCTGCCCGGAGGTTGGCTGCTGCTCGAGCACGGCTATGACCAGGCGCCCGCCGTACGCGACCTGCTGGCGGCGGCCGGCTTCATCGACGTCGCCAGCCGCGTCGACCTGGGCGGCCACGAACGCATCAGCCTGGGGCGCCTGCCATGCTGAGCGACCAGGAGCTGTTGCGCTACAGCCGGCAGATCCTCCTGTCGCAGGTGGATATCGACGGCCAGTTGCGCCTGAAACACGGCAAGGCCCTGGTGATAGGCCTGGGCGGGCTGGGCTCGCCGGTGGCGCTGTACCTCGCCGCAGCGGGTGTCGGTGAGCTGCACCTGGCCGATTTCGACACCGTCGACCTGACCAACCTGCAACGCCAGGTGATCCACGACAGCGACAGCGTCGGCATGAGCAAGGTCGATTCAGCCATCAAGCGTCTGCGGGCGATCAACCCGGAAATCAGCCTGGTCGCCCATCGCCGGGCGCTGGACGAGGATTCGCTGGCCGCCGCGGTGGCGGCGGTCGATGTAGTGCTCGACTGCTCCGACAACTTCGGCACCCGCGAGGCGGTCAATGCCGCCTGTGTGGCTGCGGGCAAGCCGTTGGTCAGCGGCGCGGCGATCCGCCTCGAGGGCCAGTTGTCGGTGTTCGACACCCGCCGCGATACCAGCCCCTGCTACCACTGCCTGTATGGCCATGGCAGCGAGGCCGAGCTGACCTGCAGCGAGGCCGGTGTGATCGGTCCGCTGGTGGGGCTGGTCGGCAGCCTGCAGGCACTGGAAGCGCTGAAGTTGCTGGTCGGTTTCGGCGAGCCGCTGGTCGGCCGCCTGCTGCTGATCGACGCCCTGAGTACCCGCATGCGCGAGCTGCGGGTCAAGCGCGACCCCGCCTGCGCGGTGTGCGCGACTCGCCATGGCTGAGCGCTCGGCGCCGGTGGGCGTGATGGATTCCGGGGTCGGCGGGTTGTCGGTGCTGGCCGAGATCCAGCGCCTGCTGCCCAACGAGTCGCTGCTCTACCTGGCCGACAGTGGCCACGTGCCCTATGGCGAGAAGTCCCCGGACTACATTCGCCAGCGTCTGCGGCTGATCGCCAGGTTCTACCATGAGCAGGGCGCCAAGGCCTTGGTCCTGGCCTGTAACACGGCCACGGTGGCGGCGGTGGCCGACCTGCGCGAGCTCTATCCGGACTGGCCGCTGGTGGGCATGGAGCCTGCGGTCAAGCCGGCGGCCGCGGCAACCCGCTCCGGCGTGGTCGGTGTGCTGGCCACCACCGGTACCCTGCAGAGCGCCAAGTTCGCTGCCTTGCTTGACCGCTTCGCCAACGATGTGCGGGTGATTACTCAGCCGTGCCCTGGGCTGGTGGAGCGTATCGAGGCAGGGGATCTGGTCAGCGAGCAACTGCGCCAGTTGCTGTCGGGCTATGTAAAACCTTTGCTGGCGGCCGGTTGCGACACCCTGATCCTGGGCTGCACCCACTACCCGTTCCTGCGGCCCATGCTGGCCGAGATGGTGCCGGCGGATGTGGCGATCATCGACACAGGCGCTGCCGTGGCGCGCCAACTGCAACGCCTGCTGGGCGCTCGCGGGCTGCTCAGTGACGGACCGGCGCGGACGACTGCGTTCTGGAGCAGCGGCGAGCCGGACAACTTGCAGAATGTCCTGCCGCTATTGTGGAACCAGTCCGGCAGCGTGCAGCGCTTCCTGCCATGAAACGCAGGTTCAACTGCTTTTCGGCAGCGGCCACAGTTCGCCTGGGTTGAGCACCTCCAGTACCAGCTCGGGTTGGCGCTCATCCAGGCGCGCCAGCAACTCCTGCGCTGCGCTTTGCGCCGTCCAGGGCTCCGGAATGGCCTGTACCGAGGTCACCGGGGTCTTCAGCGACTGAGGCGCCACCAAGGTCAGGTCGATGCCTAGTGTGCTCAGGGTGTTGCGTTGTTCGCTCAGCCATGTCGGCAGGCTGTTGCCGCCATTGAGCGGCTGGTTCGGTTCGAACAGCTGCAATGCCGAGTAGCGACTGAGAATGGCCATGACCTGCGGCCTCTGGCCCTTGGCCAACAACGGCAGCGCGGCGTTCAGGCACTGGTGCGTGGCCTGCAGGTTGCTGCTGACGATCTGCTCGAACAGGTCTGCATGCGCCATATTGTCCGGCAGATAGTCGCAGCTCCCGGCATTTACCAGCAGACAATCCAGCGCGCCCCAAGTGGCCTTAAGCCGCTGGCCGGCATCCTGCAAGGGGCCGAAAAGCCGCAGCAAGCGTGTGCCGTGACGCTCCCCCAAGGTGTCGAGTTCCTGGCTATCCCTGCCACTGGCGGCCACCGTGTGCCCTTGTGCGAGCAACTGTTCCACCAAGGCCAGGCCGAGTCCGTGGCTGGCTCCTGTAATCCAGAAACGACGTGTCATGCTCTATGCCCCCTGATCCTGCCAGCTGGTCAAGCTTTTGAAGGCTTCCAATGCGCGTTGGCGACTACTATCGAGATCGACTATCGGGCCCGAGTAATTATTAGTAGCAAATAGGTCGGCGGATTTCACGGGGTAGTGAATTGATTTATCGTCCTTTCCTTCCAGTTCAGGCAACCACCGGCGGATGAACAATCCGTTCGGATCGAAGCGCTGCGACTGTGTGATGGGGTTGAAGATCCGAAAATAGGGCACGGCGTCGGTGCCGGTCGAGGCGCTCCATTGCCAGCCACCGTTGTTGGCGGCCAGATCACCGTCTATCAGGTGACGCATGAAATGCCGTTCGCCGTGCCGCCAGTCGATCAGCAGGTTCTTGCTGAGGAACATGGCGACGATCATGCGCAGGCGGTTGTGCATCCAGCCGGTGTGCAGCAACTGGCGCATGGCGGCATCGATGATGGGGAAGCCGGTGCGGCCGTCCTTCCAGGCCTGCAGGTCGGCGGGCGCGTCGCGCCAGGGCAGTGCTTCTGTATGCAGGCGGAAGGCGCGGTGCCGGGAGACCCGGGGGTAGCCCACCAGTGTGTGCTTGTAGAACTCGCGCCACAGCAGTTCGTTGACCCAGGTCTGCACGCCGACGCTGCCACTGTCGAACTCGCCCCGGTTGCTGGCCAGTGCCGCATGCAGGCACTGGCGCGGCGAGACCACGCCAGCGGCGAGGTAGGGGGACAACTGGCTGGTGCCGGCCCTGGCAGGCAGGTCGCGCAGTTGTGCGTAGTCATCGATGGTTTCGTCGACGAAGCGCTGTAACCGCCGCCTGCCTTCATCCTCGCCTGCCGGCCAATGCTGGCGTAGGGCTTCGCCAGGGGGCTCGAAGCCTTCGATCTGCAGGGGGATGGCGTCGCTGCGGATCACGAGGGCTTGCTGGCGTTTCACTGAATGGGCAAGGGGGGGCAGGCTGCGGTGCAGGTGCTCCAGGCAGACCCGCTTGAACTGGCCGAACACCTGGAAGTACTGGCCGGTGCGGGTCAGCACGCTGCCGGGCCTGAACAGCAGCTGGTCGAGGTGGCCGGTGGCGGTGATTCCGGCTTGCTGCAATGCGTCATGGGTTGCCTGGTCCCGCCGGGCCTCGTTGATGCCGTATTCGTCGTTCCAGTGCACGGCCTCGATGCCGTGCTGGCGACAGACCTCGAGCACGCACTCCGGGACACCCGCCCAGCTGTCTGTCGTGCGAACCAGCAACGGAATGTTCAGCGCCGCCAGCGACTGTTGCAGCAATCGCAGGTTGCGCAGCCAGAAATCGACCTTGCACGGCGCATCGTCGTGGGCCTGCCACTGGCCGGGGCTGGCGATCCAGAGGGCCACGGTCGGGCCACGCTGGCAGGCGGCCGCGAGGGCGGTGTTGTCATCGATGCGCAGGTCGCTGCGCAGCCAGATCAATTGCATGGGTTGCAGGCTCAAGGTCGAGGTTGTTGAAGGCAGCGCAAGGCGGTTAGCGGGCTGTCGAACAGGTGTAGGTCAGGCAACGACAGTGCATGCAGTTCCGTCTCATGCAGGCTGACGGTGCTACCACCCAGGAGTTTCAGTGTGTTGACGTCCTTCAATGCGCGGCCCAGCGCGGCGAGGTCGGGGCGACGGCCGAGGTGCAGCAGCAGCGCTCGTGGTTGCAGGTGCTCCACGGCCAGGCGCAGTTGACGGGGCTCGACCGACCACTCGAGGATCTCCAGTGGGTAGCCGTTGCTGCTCAGCAGCCAGGCGCAAAGCCAGAACTCGGCATCGAAGGGGGAATCATCGGAGCAGGCGAGCAGCACGCAGGGGCCGCCAAGCGAGTGGCTGTCGTGATAAACCCGCGCCCCCAGCTTGCTGCGCAGCCAGCCCTGAAGGAACACCTGTTCCAGTCGCGCGTCGAAATGCGTTTGCCAGCGTTGTTCGAGGGCTTCGAGCAGCGGCAGCAGCAGGCGTTCGCACACGGTTACGGCGGGGTAGAGGGCCATGACCTGGTTGATCAACTGGTCCAGCGGACGCTGGGCAAGGCGGGCGATGGCCGCGATCAACTGCTCGATCCGTGCGCCCCATTCGCCCTGGATCGGCGCCGTGGCGTGCGCGGCATTGTCCAGCAGCTCGCGCACCTGGCTCACCGCGGCGCCACGCTCCAGCCAGCGCAGCACGGCCTGGACCCGCTGCACCTGGTCCTGTGGATAAAGGCGATGGCCCTTGGGCGTGCGCTGTGGCTTGATCAGGCCGTACCGGCGCTCCCAGGCGCGCAGGGTGACCGGATTGACGCCGGTCAGGCGGGCCACTTCGCCGATGGGCAGCAATGGGTCAGATGGCATTGCGCAGTCCGAGGTCTTCCGGATGGGGTTGCAGGTAGGCCTGTTGCAGCAGATAAGGATCGGGATGGTGGCGCAGGTGGTGCTTGAGCAGGGTCAAGGGTACGACCAGGGGCACCACGCCTTGCTGGTATTGGCCGATGACCTGCTGCAGCTCGGCCTTGTCCGCCTGGCCCAGGTCGTTGCGCAGATAGCCGCTCAGGTGCTGCAGTACGTTGCCATGGGTGCCGCGACTGGCGCAGCGGCGCAGTGCCTGCATCAACTGGCTGAAGTAGCGCGGGCCGAGCTGCGCCGGGTCGTCGTCGCGGCTCATGTTGCCGAGCAGGCGGCCAAGGCTGCGGTACGCCTGGGGATTGTGCGCCATCAGCAGGTACTTGTAGCGGGCATGGAAGCGGATCAGCGCACCGCGGCTCAGGCCCTGGCGCAGCAGTTGCCGCCAGTCGGCGTAGGCGTAGACGCGGGTAATGAAGTTTTCCCGCAGCACCGGGTCGTGCAGGCGGCCTTCCTCCTCGACCGGCAGGTCCGGGCGCCGCTCGCAGAATGCCGCGGCGTAGGCGCCCCGGCCACCCTGGCGGGCCGGGCGGCCGTCTTCCTGGTAGACCTTGACCCGTTCAAGGCCGCAGGACGGTGACTTCTGCATGAAGATGTAGCCACAGATATCGTCGAGTTCGTCGGCCATTTGTTCGCCGTAGGCACGCAGCGGGCCGGCAAAATCAGTGGCGCTGTTGCGCGTGCCGGTGACGGCGGGGTGGTCCGGGTCCCCCACCAGGCGGATGGGTTCACGGGGCGTGCCCAGGCCGATGGCGACCTCGGGGCACAGCGGTACCCAGTCGAAATGCTTTTCGAGCAGTTCCAGACAGAGGCTGGAAGCTTTGTGGCCGGCGTTGTAGCGCACGTTGAGGCCGGTCAGGCAGGCGCTGATGGCCAGGCGTGGCTTGCCGCTGGGCGGTGAAGCGTTCATCGCGGTCTCCGGAATGACTTGTACAGGCTGCACGGTTTGTACAAGTCTATTCCAGCACAGATAAAAACTTATACAAGTAGAATTTTTTGTATAAGTTTTTCCGTCGATTATTCCAGATGCTCCAGCAGCCGTCGGGCGGCTTCCTGGCCACTGAGCCAGGCCCCTTCGACCCGGCCGGACAGGCACCAGTCGCCACAGGCGTACAGGCCCAGGTCAGCATCGGCCAGCGTGCCCCATTCATGATTGACTGCAGGACGGGCGTACAGCCAGCGGTGGGCCAGGGCGAAGGTCGGCGCGGGGACTATGCAGCCGACCAGCTCGGCAAACTCACCCCACAGCTGCTCGATCACTTGCTCCTTGGGCAGGTCGATATGCTGCTTGCTCCAGCTGGAGGTGGCATGCAGCACCCAGGTGTCGAGATGCTCGTCGCGGCCTGGTTTGCTCCGATTGCGGGCCAGCCAGTCGAGCGGATTGTCCTGCACGAAGCAGCCCTGCATGGGGGTGTCGAGCGGTGTCTGGAAGCCCAGGGCGATGGCCCAGGTCGGTTCCATCTGCACCCCGGCGGCGACCGCCGCGAGTTTGGGGGCGGCCGTCAACAGCGCGGTGGCCTGAGGCGCCGGCACGGCGATCACCACCTGGCTGAACGGTCCGTGGCTGCAGCCCTCGGTGTCCTGCAGGTGCCAGTACTGTTTGCCGCGAAACACCTCGGCGATGCGGCAGCCGAAGTTCACCGTGACATCCTTGAGCAGGCCGCGGGTGATGGCGCTCATGCGTGGTACGCCGACCCAGCGGATCTGTTCATCAGGGGAGGGGGTCAGTTCACCATCGCGGTAGTTGTACAGCTGCGGCTTCCACTGCTGCGCCCAGCCGTTCGCCACCCAGTGCTGGACCTGCTCGACGAAGCGCCGGTCGCGGGCGGTGAAGTACTGGGCACCGAGGTCCAGGGCGCCGGCGTCGCTGCGCTTGCTGGCCATGCGGCCACCGCTGCCGTGGCCCTTGTCGAACAGGTGGACGGTCTGCCCGGCTTTCTGCAGGGCCTGGGCGGCGGACAGGCCGGCGATTCCGGCACCGATGATGGCAATAGGTACTGTCATGATGGCCTCTTCGAACCTAGCTATACGCAGCCTACGCTGCCAGGCAAACCTGTACAATGCACAATGTTTGTATAAGGTTATTCCGCTCGATAGGCAGGTTGGCCTATGTTTATCCGAGAGCGTTCGGTCAAAAAAGTGCCTTGATCTTAAAAATAGACCACGGCCGCCAAGTGCGAGGACACAACCATGCATATATTGCTGACCGGCGGTACCGGTTTGATTGGCCAACACCTGTGCCAGTTGTGGCGCCAGCAAGGGCATCGCCTGACGGTCTGGAGCCGGCGCCCCGAACAGGTGGCGAAAATCTGCGGCAGCGGCGTTCGCGGTGTGGCCCGGCTGGAAGACATTGCCGATGACGACGACGTGGATGCGGTGGTCAACCTGGCCGGCGCACCGATCGCCGACCGGCCCTGGACCGCGGCGCGACGCAACCTGCTCTGGGCCAGCCGGGTGACCCTCACCGAGCAGTTGCTGGCCTGGCTGGAGCGCCGCGAGCGCCGCCCGCAGGTGTTGATTTCCGGCTCGGCGGTGGGTTGGTACGGCGATGGCGGCGAGCGAGAACTCACCGAGGCTTCGCCGCCGGTGAAGGAGGACTTCGCCAGCCAGTTGTGCATCGCCTGGGAGGAAACCGCCCAGCGCGCCCAGGTCCTGGGGATCCGCGTGGTGCTGGTGCGCACTGGCCTGGTGCTGGCTGCCGATGGCGGCTTTTTGTCGCGCCTGCGCCTGCCGTACAAGCTGGGCCTGGGCGGGCCGTTGGGCGATGGTCGGCAGTGGATGCCCTGGGTGCATATCGACGACCAAATCGGCCTGATTGATTTTCTCTTGCAGCACAACGAAGCCAGCGGTCCCTATAATGCCTGCGCGCCGGAGCCGGTGCGCAACCGCGAGTTCGCCAAGCGCCTGGGCCGCATCCTGCATCGTCCGGCGTTCATGCCGATGCCGGCGCTGTTGCTCAAGGCCGGGCTCGGCGAGTTGTCGACGCTGCTGCTCGGTGGCCAGCGCGCGCGCCCGGTGCGCCTGCTGGCGGCGGGCTACACGTTCCGTTTCAACGATCTGCAATCGGCCCTGGACAACCTGTCCAGCCGCCTCTGACATAGGACGCTGCATGACCGATCACGCCCTGCTGCTGGTCAACCTGGGTTCGCCGGCCTCCACCTCGGTGGCCGACGTGCGCCGTTACCTCAACCAGTTCCTCATGGACCCGTACGTGATCGATCTGCCCTGGCCGGTGCGGCGGTTGCTGGTGTCGCTGATCCTGATCAAGCGCCCCGAACAGTCGGCCCATGCCTACGCCTCGATCTGGTGGGACGAGGGCTCGCCGCTGGTGGTGCTGACCCGCCGTCTGCAGCAGGCGATGACCGCCCATTGGCCCCATGGGCCGGTGGAGATCGCCATGCGCTACGGACAACCGGCGCTGCCGGAGGTCCTGGAGCGCCTGGCCGCGCAAGGTGTGCGCAAGGTAACGCTGGCGCCGCTTTATCCACAATTCGCCGACAGCACCGTGACCACGGTCGTGGAGTTGGCGAAGCAGACCATTGCCGAGCGCAAGCTGCCCTTGCAGACCCGCATTCTGCAGCCGTTCTACGACCACCCTGAGTACATCGATGCCCTGGTGGCCAGCGCCCGCCCGTACCTGGAACAGGATTACGATCACCTGCTGCTGAGCTTCCATGGTTTGCCCGAGCGGCACCTGAAAAAGCTCGACCCCACCGGCAACCACGACTTCCAGGCCGCCGACTGTTGCAAGGACGCCAGCGCCGAGATGCGTGCGGTGTGCTATCGCGGCCAGTGCCTGGCCACGGCCAGGGCATTCGCCGAGAAGATGGGCATCCCGGACGGCAAGTGGTCGGTGTCGTTCCAGTCGCGCCTGGGCCGGGCCAAATGGATCGAACCCTACACCGAGACGCGCCTGGACGAGCTGGGCAAGGCGGGGGTGAAGAAGCTGCTGGTGATGTGCCCGGCGTTTGTCGCCGATTGCATCGAGACGCTGGAGGAGATCGGCGATCGGGGCAAGGAGCAGTTCATCGAGGCGGGCGGGAAGGAGCTGGTGCTGGTGCCGTGCCTGAATGATCACCCGGAGTGGGTGAGGGTGTTGGCGGGGATGTGCGAGAAGGCTTGAGGCCTGGGTTGACCAGGCCGGCCTCTTCGCGGGTAAACCCGCTCCCACAGGTTCGGTGAGAGTCCTGTGGGAGCGGGTTTACCCGCGAAGAGGCCAGGTCAGTCTAGCGCCGGATCAAGGCAACTGATCATCCAGCTTCTTGTTCTTCCAGCCATCGTTGCCCGGCAGGATCAGGTTCAGGGCAATCGCCACCACGGCGCACAGGGCGATGCCCTTCAGGCCCCAGTCGTCCGGGCCGTCGCCGCTGCCGATCAGCACGCCGCCGATACCGAATACCAGGGTCACCGAAACGATCACCAGGTTGCGCGCCTCGGCCAGGTCGATCTTGTGGCGGATCATGGTGTTCATGCCCACCGCCGCGATCGAACCGAACAGCAGGCAGAGAATGCCGCCCATCACCGGAACCGGAATGCTCTGCAGCAGCGCGCCGAACTTGCCGATGAAGGCCAGGATGATGGCGAATACCGCCGCCCAGGTCATGATTTTCGGGTTGTAGTTCTTGGTCAGCATCACCGCGCCGGTTACTTCGGCGTAGGTGGTGTTGGGCGGGCCGCCGAACAGGCCGGCTGCCGTGGTAGCCAGGCCGTCACCCAGCAGCGTGCGGTGCAGGCCGGGCTTTTTCAGGTAGTCGCGGCCGGTCACGCTGCCCACCGCAATCACCCCGCCGATGTGTTCGATCGCCGGGGCCAGGGCCACGGGCACGATGAACAGGATGGCCTGCCAGTTGAAGGCCGGTGCGGTGAAGTTCGGCAGTTCCAGCCAAGGGGCTGCGGCGATCTTGGCGGTGTCGACCACGCCAAAGGCGAACGACAGGGCGAAACCCACCAGCACGCCGGCGATGATCGGCACCAGGCGGAAGATGCCCTTGCCGAACACGGCGACGATCAGCGTAGTCAGCAGTGCCGGCATGGAGATCAGCATGGCGGTCTTGTACGGCATCAGCGCAGCGCCGTCACCACCCTTGCCCATGGCCATGTTGGCGGCGATCGGCGCCATGGCCAGGCCGATGGAGATGATCACAGGGCCGATTACCACCGGCGGCAGCATGCGGTCGATGAAGCCGGTGCCCTTGATCTTCACCATCAGGCCCATGAAGGTGTACACGAAGCCTGCGGCCATCACGCCGCCCATGGTCTCGGCCAGGCCGAACTGGCCCTTGGCGAGGATGATCGGGGTGATGAAGGCGAAGCTCGAAGCCAGGAATACCGGGACCTGACGGCCCGTGACCAGCTGGAACAGCAGGGTGCCGATGCCGGCGGTGAACAGCGCCACGTTCGGATCGAGGCCGGTGATCAGCGGCATCAGCACCAGCGCGCCAAATGCCACGAAGAGCATCTGCGCGCCCGAGACGACCTGGCGCCAGAGCGGGTCGTTGAAGCCGTCCTGCATGGTCAGGCGTCCTTCTGCTTGGTGCCGAAGATCTTGTCGCCGGCATCACCCAGGCCTGGGACGATGTAGCCGTGCTCGTTCAGGCGCTGGTCGATCGAGGCGGTGTAGATCTGCACGTCGGGGTGGGCTTTCTCCACCACGGCGATGCCTTCGGGCGCCGCGACCAGGACCATGGCGCGGATTTCCTTGCAGCCGGCCTTTTTCAGCAGGTCGATGGTGGCGACCATCGAACCGCCGGTGGCCAGCATCGGGTCGATGATCAGGGCCAGGCGCTGGTTGATGTCCGGCGCGAGTTTCTCGAGGTAGGTGTGGGCCTCGAGGGTTTCCTCGTTGCGGGCAACGCCCACGGCACTTACCTTGGCCCCGGGGACCAGGCTGAGCACACCGTCGAGCATGCCGATGCCGGCGCGCAGGATCGGCACGACGGTGATCTTCTTGCCGGCGATCTTCTCGACTTGCACCTTGCCGCACCAGCCGTCGATCTCGTAGGTTTCGAGCGGCAGGTCCTGGGTGGCTTCATAGGTCAGCAGTGCACCGACTTCCTGGGCGAGTTCGCGAAAATTCTTGGTGCTGATATCGGCACGGCGCATCAGGCCGAGCTTGTGGCGGATCAGCGGATGGCGGATCTCACGAGTAGGCATAGGGGGAGGGCTCCGGGAGGCGGGCAAAAAAACCGCGCTAGATTAATCTATTCAGTCCTTGATGTCGTGCAGTCATTGTGCACGTTAGTCCATAAAGGCTTGATCTGGGACGAGCGGATGCGTACCTTTGCCCGCTTTTCCAAAACGCACCCCCTGGAGAGCGCCATGTCCGCCGATCTCGAGCATATCCGTCAAGTGATGCACGAGGCTGATTGCCTGTACAACGAAGCCGAGGTCGAGGCCGCCATCGCCGAGGTCGGCAAACAGATCTGCAAGGACCTGCACGACAAGAACCCGGTGGTCTTCTGCGTGATGAACGGCGGCCTGATCTTCTCCGGCAAGCTGCTCACCCACCTGCAGTTCCCGCTGGAAGCCTCGTACCTGCATGCCACCCGCTACCGCAACACCACCAGCGGCGGCGAGCTGTTCTGGAAGGCCAAGCCGGAAGTGTCGTTCATCGACCGCGACGTGCTGATCGTCGACGACATCCTCGACGAGGGCCACACCCTCAGCGCGATCATCGAGTTCTGCAAGCACGCCGGCGCCCGCGCGGTGCACACCGCGGTGCTGATCGACAAGGACCACGACCGCAAGGCCAGCCCGGACCTGAAGGCCACCTACACCGGCCTGCCATGCATTGACCGCTACATCTTCGGCTACGGCATGGACTACAAGGGCTACTGGCGCAACGCCAACGGCATCTTCGCGGTCAAGGGGCTGTGATCATGCGCCAGCCCGGATTCCTCGATCAGTCGTTGTTCGCCGGGCTGGCAGAGCGGGCCACCGCCAGCCCGCGCGGTCGGCAGAACCACAACTTCCACGAGATGGAGGAGCCGTGTCATCGCATGGCCGTGGGGCTGCAGCCGCGGACCTACATCCAGCCACACCGTCATCTGAGCGATGACAAGGCCGAGACGCTGATCGTGCTCAAGGGGCGCCTGGGCCTGCTGATTTTCGACGACCAGGGCACGCTGACTGACAAGCGTGTGCTCGAGGCCGGTGGCGACTGCCTGGGGGTCGACCTGGTGCCGGGGGTCTTCCATGGCCTGGTGGTGCTGGAAGACGACAGCATCATGTTCGAGTGCAAGGCCGGGCCGTACCGTCCGGTGGGCGAGGGTGAGCTGGCCGAGTGGGCGCCACGCGACGGTGAAGCGGGCGTTGCCGAGTATCACGCCTGGATGCGCGCGCAGTTCGATTGAGCCTGCGCCCCCTTGTCGTGGGGGTGGTGGTTCGCCGCTGCGACTTGCCCCGCGACAGGGCCTGTGCGTAGAGTGCCTGCTCATGCCTAGGAGCCCCACATGCGTGCGATCGTCCCCCTCCTGCTGGCGGTGAGCCTGCCGCTTTCCGCTGCGCCGCTGCACAGCCAGTTCCTCCCGCCTGACGACCTGTCCCTGCGCCAGGAGGCTCCGGCCAGCCAGCAACTGCTGCAGGTCACCGACTACAGCGTAGTGGTGGGCACCCAGCGCCAGTCCGACCAGCAACCGATTCCGATCACCTCGTCCCTGCAGATGCGCCTGAAGGGCAAGCCGTTGAGCAAGGGCTCGACCATCACGCAGGTGCTGCTCAACTTCGACGGTGAGGGTGGCAAGAGCCTGAAAAAGCCGGCCTATGACGACAAGAGCCGGACCCTGACCCTCAACTACCCGATGGCCGACTACCGGGTGATCATGGACTTGCTGCGCAACGAAACCCTGTACGTGCAGTTCCTTACCTACGCCAATGGCCACATCTGGGCCGACCTGCACACCGGTACCGTACGTACGCGTTGAGGGCCGCAGGTTTCGGGGGGTAAACTGCCGGCCTTCGAAAATGTCCGTGATGGCCCAGTTGGAGTCGGCGATGCGTAAAGACAAGAAACAAGTGATTGGTGACGAGATCAGCGACGAGTACATCAAGACGTTCCTGCAGTTCGAGCCGGCCGATGGCCTGACCTCGCCGTCTCATCACAAGCTGATCAAGGGCTACCGCGGCCTGCGCGTCGATGATTTCGAGCGTTATGTGGGCTTCTTCGTCGCCGCCGGTTACGACCTCGATGGCAAGGATGAGCACGGCAAGACCTTCGTCGAGGCGATCGCCGACCAGCGCAATGCGCCGGAGTACATCGAGATCATCGATAACGCCCGGGGCTGATTTCGCGCGTTCGGCTTCCCCTGTAGGAGCGGCCTTGCCGAGGCGTCGGACCGGCCGGAAAGGGCTGCGAAGCAGCCCCAGATTTATGCCATACCTCAATATCGCCGGGGCCGCTTTGCGGCCCTTTCGCGGCCCAAGGCCGCTCCTACAGAGGAGAGGTGGGGGCAGTGAGGCAGGCACAAAAAAACGCCCCGAGGGGCGTTTTTTCGTTTCAGCCGGATCAGGCGTAGTGCTTGGCCGGGCTGCTTTCCGCCAGTTCCAGTGCCTCGTCGTTGTCGGCGCTGATCTTGTGGTACAGCGCGGCATCGGTGGCCAGGACCTTTTCGCGGGCCGGGAAGATCTCCTTGAGCTTGGCGGCCCAGGCGCCCTTGGCCTGCTCGGGGAAGCAGCGCTCGATCAGCTCGAGCATGATCGACACGGTCACCGAGGCGCCCGGCGAGGCGCCGAGCAGCGCGGCCAGGCTGCCGTCCTGGGCCGAGACCAGCTCGGTGCCGAACTGCAGGATGCCGCCTTTCTTCGGATCCTTCTTGATGATCTGCACGCGCTGACCGGCCACTTCCAGGCGCCAGTCCTCGGCTTTCGCCTCGGGGTAGAAGCGGCGCAGCGATTCCAGACGCTGTTCCATCGACTGCATCACTTCGCTGACCAGGTACTTGGTCAGGTCCATGTTGTCGCGGGCCACGGCAAACATCGGGCCGAGGTTGCCCGCGCGCACCGACAGCGGCAGGTCCAGGAGCGAGCCGTGCTTGAGGAACTTGGTGGTGAAGCCGGCGTAAGGGCCGAACAGCAGCGACGTCTTGCCATCGACCACGCGGGTGTCCAGGTGCGGTACCGACATCGGTGGGGCGCCGACCGCGGCCTGGCTGTAGACCTTGGCCTGGTGCTGCTTGACGATTTCCGGGTTGTCGCAGCGCAGCCACTGGCCGCTGACCGGGAAGCCGCCGAAGCCCTTGCTCTCCGGGATGCCGGACATCTGCAGCAACGGCAGGGCCGCGCCGCCGGCGCCGAGGAAGACGAAGCGGGCGTCGACCTCACGGCTGCCGCCGCTGTTGACGTCCTTGATGCTCACGGTCCAGCCGCTGCCTTTGCGACGCAGGCCGACGACCTTCTTGCTGTACTTGACCTGGGCGTCCGGGCTGTTGCCCAGTTGCTTGAGCAGCTTGTTGGTCAGGGCGCCGAAGTTGACATCGGTGCCCTTCATCACGCGGGTGGCGGCGATGCGCTGGTCGGCCGGACGGCCTGGCATCATCAGTGGCATCCACTCCTTCATCACCGCCTGGTCTTCGGTGTATTCCATCTCGGCGAAGGCGTGGTGCTGCTTGAGCAGCTCGAAACGCTTCTTGAGGAAGGCAATACCCTTGTCACCCTCGACGTAGCTCAGGTGCGGTACCGGGTTGATGAAGGCGCGCGGCGAGCCGAAGCCGCTCTTGCGGCTCAGGTAGGCCCAGAACTGGCGCGAGACCTCGAACTGGGTGTTGATGTGCACGGCCTTCTTGATGTCGATGCTGCCATCGGCGGCCTGCGGGGTGTAATTGAGCTCGCACAGGCCGGCATGGCCGGTACCGGCGTTGTTCCAGGGGTTGGAGCTCTCCGCGGCCCCGGAGTCCATCGCCTCGACGACCTCAAGCTTCAGGGTCGGGTCGAGCTCCTTGAGCAGTACGGCCAGGGTGGCACTCATGATGCCCGCGCCTACCAGTACCACATCAACCGATTCGTTCTGCGCCATTAACGCGTCTCCACAATCTACAGCACCTAATTGACAGCATAGGATCCGTGGGGTGGCCAGGATCGCCATGTCCGACTCTTCGCAGTTCTTGCAACTTCCGCGGATACCGCCAATCAGTCTTGGGTGTTCGGCTATTGAACGCCCATTGCCACGGGTGCGGCAATTCGACTTATGGTCAAGTGCTCCGTCGTGCGTTATGGACCGGCCTCAGAGGCTCATCGGGGATGAGCGCTTTTGCCGTCTGTTCAGGGCTGTTCGGGACACATCTGCCGCTCTTGCACATGCCAGACTGTTCATTTGCTCGCCACACTCTCGTGAAGTTGTGAAAAACCGTTTTTTCACGCTCTTTTGGAGTCGTGAACCTCAAAAGTGGACTGCGCGATGGCAACCCGCAGGTTCATGCGAAGCAGAAGGCCGGAAACAGCAGGCACGACAGCCAATGCAAGACCTGAGTGGAAGGCTCTCTGTGGGCGAAGCGTCGAGGGTGCCGGGGTCAAGCGGCGAATGCGGGGCCCGATCAGGAGACGTCCTTATAATCGGGGGGAGATTATAACGATGTCGCGGGCGGAAAGGGCGTACTTGTTGGGTTTTTATTGCAGCGTTTGTCAGGCCGACAGGGTGCGTTGCTGCCAACGCTGCGTTGCACGGGCGCAAATCCGGGCGCTGGCCGGCAGCGGGCGGCCGAGCCAGGCCAGTTGCGCCTCGTTCACCTGCACCCAGGCGCCGTTGCCCGGTGGCGTGGCGCAGTGCTTGAAACCGAGGCAGATGCCGTCGCTGTCGAGACGGGCGTAGGTGGCGTGGCGCGGGCGGTGCAAGAGCAGGGTCCAGAGCGAGGCCATGGTGGTCAGTCCTGTGTGTGAGGGCTGGCGCCAGAGTAACCGGGGGGCATGAAACGATTGTGACAGAAGGGCAGTTGCAAGCTTCCAGCGGCAAGCTGCAAGGAAAAGCGTAGGTGCTTTTGCTTGCAGCTTGCCGCTGGAAGCTTGCCGCTAGGTATACTGTGGGCCTTTGCCGCTTTTTCTGGAGAAACGCGCATGTTGCAACGTCTGTTGGTCGGTTTGTTCGCGGTGGCCAGCCTGAGCCTGGCCGGTTGTGCCCACAGCCCGCAGCAACTCAGCCCGCAACCCAAGCTTACCCAGCAACTGGCCCCGGTCGGCCATGGCCAGCCGGTGGTGGTCAAGGTCGTCGACGGGCGCGCCTCGCAATCGCTCGGCACCCGTGGTGGCATGTACCCCGAGACCAGCACCATCACCGTCAATGGCAACGATGTCGTGCCCAAGCTGCAGGCCCAGGCCGAGGCGGCGGTGCGCCTGCTTGGTTTTACCCCGACGCCAAACGCCTACAACGCGCCGCAGCTGACCGTGACCCTGGCCGAGCTCAAGTACCAGTCACCCAAGGACAAGATGTACGTGACCGAGGCGACCATCGGCGCCACCTTCCGTGCCGACGTGTCCAACGCCAACCGCCGCTACAGCGGCCGTTACGGTGCTTCGCTGGACCAGCGCTTCGGCATGGCGCCGAACCAGGAAACCAACACCAAGCTGGTGAGTGATGTGCTCAGCGATGCCCTGACCCGTCTGTTCAAGGACCCGACCGTCGGTCAGGTTCTGGGCGAGTAAGGTTTTTGCAGTGAAGAAAACCCGCAGCCTGTGATCAGGCTGCGGGTTTTTTGTTGTCTGTACTGGCCTGTCGCGGGGCAAGCCCGCTCCCACGCGTGCTGTGGGGCTTCAGTGGGAGAGCAGGCAGCGCGGTTCAGGCAGCCAGCACATTGAAGTCCAGCAGGCTGATCCCGGTGTACGGGTCGACCTCAGGCAGGTCCTGGTGGGCATGCCCACCCAGCGCGCAGTAAACCAGCCACTGGCGGTCCTGGACATTGATCGCGAAGCCATCGATCAGCGCCTGCTGCTCGTCGCTCTGGGCGACAAGGTAGAGGCGGTCCTGGTTTTCGGCGTGCAGCATGACAAGCTCCGGTTCGGTTGAAGGCCGACAGGGTGGCCTGCCTTGATGACGAGCGTGTGACAGATGAAATTAAATGACAGCTGGTCGCAAAGTGGCGGCAGTGAACCTGGGCTTGGGTAGAATGCCGGGCTTTGCCGCACGTGATACCGAGGTCGCGCAATGTCGTTGCAAGTGTTCTGGGGCTTCCTGGCCGCCCATCCGGCCAAGCTGATCAACCTGCTGGCCCTGCTCATTACCTGCCCTGGCGGGCTGCTGCTGCACAGCGCCCGGCGTCGCGAGGCGCTGAGCCGGGAAAGCCTGGCGGTGGATGAAGGCGTGGTGGATGCGCTGGAGCAGCGGATACCGCGCTATTACTACATCCTGGGCTTCTGCTGCCTGGCGATGGCCTTGCTTTTGTCCTGGTTCAGTACCTGGATCTGAAGGCGATACCTGCTCTGTGTAGGAGCGGGCTTGCCCCGCGAAGGCGTCATATCAGATCACATCATTGCTTGATCTGACGCCTTCGCGGGACAAGCCCGCTCCTACAGTTGCGTTGTCAGGCCGACGCGGGCTGACGCTTCACCTGATACTGATTACGCACCGGCGTCGCATACTGCTGCACCAGGTACGGCTGATGCTCGACCGGGCAGGCGTCCAGCCGGCGCTGCCATTCTTCCTTCGCCTTGGCCAACTCGTCGGCCGGGAACAGTTTCTCCGCGCTCGGCACCTCGAGCGTCGCGTCCTTCTCCGCCCACATCGCATAGGCCAGGTAGTGCACCGGGAATAGCCGGTAGCCGCCGAGAATCTGCCGGTCGATGGCCTGCGCCAGTTGTTTGGTGTCCTCGTGGTAATCGGTCACCGGTGGGGCGAAGTTGATGTGCACCCGCCCTTTGTAGCCGGTGATGCCCTGGGCGATGCTGTTGTCGTCCTCGCCCGGCGCCTTGGTGTAGCTGCCGGTGGTGGCGCGGATGTACAGCTCGCGGGCCTTGGCCTGGTCGCAGGGGTCGTACTCGTAGCTGATCGACACCGGGGTCAGGTTCAGGCTCTGGACCACCGCGCCGAACGGCTCGTCCTTGCGGCTCATGTGGAACATCTTGAGGATCGCCGAATCGGTACGGTCGTCACCGTCCTTGGCGCGGCCTTCGGCCTGGGCGATCCAGATCGACACGCAATCGTTGCGGATCGAGTGGTTGATGTAGGCCGAGAGCAACTGGTAGGCGGCCAGCTTCTCGCGGCGGCCGCTGATCGAGCGGTGCACGATGAAGCTCTTGTTCAGGCGCATCATGTCGCTGACGAACGGTTTTTGCAGCAGGTTGTCGCCGATGGCGATGCGCGGCGTCGGCAGGCCGGCGTGGTACACCGCGTAGTTGACGAAGGCCGGGTCCATCACGATATCGCGGTGGTTGGCCAGGAACAGGTAGGCGGTCCCCGACTTGAGCTGTTCGACGCCGGTATAGGTGACGCCGTCGGTGGCGCGGTCGATGGTGCGGTCGACGTAGTACTCGACCTTGTCCTGCAGCGTGGAGACGCAGCTCACGCCGGCGAATTCCTTGCGCAGGCGCCGGGCGATCAGCGGTTTGAGCAGCCAGCCGAAGGCGCCGGCCGCGCGCGGGAAGCGGAAGTGGGTGAGGATATCGAGGAATGCCGGGTCGCTGAGCAGGCGTGCCAGAACGGCAGGGACCTCAGCGTCGTCGTACGGTCGGATGGCATCGAATTCGCCCATCATGCTCTCTTGTTGGAAACGGCTAGGGTAATTAGGTAGGGGCGGGCTCCGAAAAACGGCTCGGACGCACACAGGCCCTGTAAACAGACCGGCAATTATACGCACAAGTCACTTCGGAGGCCGCGATGCTGGAAACTGCGATCTATGATTGCCCTTATTGTGGCGAAGAAGTCGAAACCACGGTGGACCTGTCCGGCGGCGACCAGGAGTACATCGAGGATTGCCAGGTGTGCTGCAAGCCGATCCGCTTCGTGCTGCAGGTGCATGGCGAGGAGTGGATGCTCGATGTCTACGGCGAGAACGACTGATGCAACGGATCTATGAGCCGGAAAGCCTGCTGGAGGCGCAGGTGCTGGTGGGCATGCTGGCCAGCGAGGGCATCGAGGTGCACCTGGTCGGGCGCGACCTGATGGGCGCCGCAGGCGAGTTACCGATGCACGGACTGCTGGGGCTGGCGGTGCCGGATGAGCAGGCAGGCTACGCACGGCAGTTGATCGATGCGTACAATGCCGCCCAGCCGCTTGCCGGCGACGAACCGGAGAGTTATCCCGGAACCCTGATCTGCTAGGTTTTGATTTCGCCCATGTGTGGACGCTACGCCCTGTTTCGCTGGTCCCAGAGCTTCGCCGGCCTGCCGGGCTTCCCCGCGGGCCAGCAGGCCCAATGGAACATCTCGCCCGGTGCCACGGTGCTGATCCAACGCCAGCTCGACGGCCAGCTGCAGCTGGCCGGTGCGCGCTGGGGGCTGACCCCGGCCTGGCTCACCGACCTGTCCCGCACCCCGGCCCAGGCCCGTGCCGAGACCCTCGCCGAGCAGCCGATGTTTCGCGAACCCTTGCGTCAGCGGCGCTGCCTGATGCCGGCCAACGGTTTCTACGAATGGCGAGGCACGGCGCGCAAGCGCCCGTACTGGGTGACACCGGGGGAGGGCGCGTCGCTGTTCTTCGCCGCGCTGTGGGAGGTCTATCCGGTGCAGGAACAGCAATGGCTGAGTTGCGTGGTAGTGACGCAAGCGGCGATGAACCAGCGTCGGCCGCTGATCCTGGACGAGGCCGAGCAGGCGCTGTGGCTGGATCCTGAAACACCGATGGCCAGATTGCACGAGTTGTTGGCCAAACCGCCGACGGCACTGCGTGAGCGGGCGTTGGCGAATATCGTCAACGATCCGAAGCTCAATGGGCCGGAGTGCCTGACTCCCGCCTAGGTGGCGTGCGCTAACTCCCTGTAGGAGCGGCCTTGTGCCGCGAAAGGGCTGCAAAGCAGCCCCGGCGATCTTTGCGTCAACGCTGAAGCCCTGGGGCCGCTTC